>NZ_FMVA01000009.1:0-237014 GCF_900101425.1 Rhizobium sp. NFACC06-2
GTGCAATACGTGTCGATCAAGTATTCCGAACGGTTGGCAGAGGCAGGTATCGAACCTTCCGTCGGAAGCGTCGGCGATAGCTACGACAACGCTCTCGCCGAAACGATCAACGGCCTTTACAAGGCTGAGGTCATCCATCGCCGAGGACCATGGCGCAACTTCGAAGCTGTGGAGTTCGCCACGCTGGAATGGGTCGATTGGTTCAACAACCGGCGTCTACTGGAGCCCATTGGAAACATTCCGCCTGCAGAGGCCGAGGAACGATACTACGCCATGCTGGACGCACCAGCATTGGCCGCATAACTTAAACCAAACGGTCTCCGGCAAAGCCGGTGCGGTTCACCTCGCATGGGTATGCCGCTACTAACCCCTCCATCTTGCACAAAGAATGGATCGCATCTCACTAAGGAAATGTAGTTTTCCACGGCTGTTTGGTTGAGGCCTTCCCAGATCACCTCGGAGAGCTTCAGTAATTTACTTTCTAAAGCCCCCTAGAATGAGGTTTCACCCATTGAAGGACCAAGGAATGGAGCGCATTCGCTTCACAAACAAGAGGTCGCTGGGTATTCTGAAGACGCAGCAACGCGAGCCTATCAATCTCCAACGGCAGCGAGTTCACCAGAAATGCCTGTGACAAGCGGACCAAACCACAGGGAATAGTGCCATCACTCGGACGTCCGAAACTGAGTGAACTCCGTAATATCCGACCATATTCACAAGGCATGTGTATCGATCCACAAAGGCTTCAACGCGACCATTGCATAAGATTCGACGCCGCAACTTAATGTTGCTGCCGCAGCAACTCTCGCTAATATGCCCGCTTGTAACGGGGGACAGCGGATGACGGTAGAAAGCTATGATGCTTCGGTCGCAGTGGCCGATGGTGAGGGAGAGCACGAATCTGGGTTCGGCGAGATCGGAGATGAAATCGCGAAACCAAAAGTCAAACGTCGTCGCGGCAACACACTGGAAAAGTGGGAAGCAGCCTTAGTTAAGGCGATGATCCGCCGCAAGACCTACAACGATCAGGACATCCTTTCCTACTTCACTCGCCCTACGCGGACCGTGAACCACCGACTGATCGGTGAGATAAGAACAGGTTTAAAACATAAGGCTGTGAAAGGCGTAGACGACGAGGAACTAGAAACCTTCCTCTCTACGTGGCCCGATATCGATCATGAAACGGGCTTGAGTGTCCGTGGTGACGAACTCCTGATCAAGGCTCGCGAAGCGATGATCGCCGCCGTTCATACTTTCAACAGCGCGGGCCTAACGTTCCGCGCCGAATTATTTGTTGTGACCGCTATCATCGCCTGGACGTATTTATTGCATGCATACTTCAAGCGAGAGGGTGTTCCCTATGTCTATAGGGCGAAGAAGACGCCCAATGGACAGGACCGCTTCTGGGACCTGACGCAATGTCTGGATACGGGCAAGTGCCCTCTATCTTTGGGGGTGAAAAACAATTTGCATTTCCTGATCGGACTGCGAAACGAGATCGAGCATCAATCCACCAGCAGGATCGATGACGCAGTTGGGGCGGAGCTTCAGTCCTGCTGCCTAAACTTCAACGACGCCTTGAAGGAGTTGTTTGGGCACCAGTTCGGTTTGGAAAAGCGCCTGCCCATTGCACTACAGTTTGTGTCGTTCGGTTTGGATCAGCGCACCGCATTAAAGAAAGCATCAAGCCTACCTGTTCACGTGTCCTCCTTTATATCTGCATTTGAACACGATCTGACAGAGGAGCAGGTCAAGGACCCGGCGTTCAGGTTGAAAGTAGCTTTCGTTCCTATAGCAGCGAAGAGGGCTGCAGGTGCCGATCAGGCTGTCGTGGTCGTTTCGCCCGGTTCTTCCCTCGCCGAACAGGTTGAGGTGGTTTTTAAAGAGGTGAACCGCACACGTTACATTAGGCAGGACATCCTCGATAAGGTCGCAGAAGCAGGGTTCCCGAAGTTCGGTTCAGGCGCACACACGAAACTGATGAACCAGCTTGATGCGAAGAATCCCGCTAAGGGGTACGGCTGCGTGGGTGACTATAAGGCCCACTGGGTATGGTTTGAGAAATGGCTGGAGACGGTTTTACAGCACTGCAAGGACAACGCAGAGAAGTACCTTTAATTCGGTCGAACGCTCCACTTGCGTTGACGGCGAAAGCGCTAATAAGCTTCTCCGCAACCTTATGTTGATCGATGAGTCGGAGAAGAGCTTGAGCGACTATTGGACAGACAGACCTGGCGCAGCGAGCAATCTCCGCCTCCTGACCCGGGAAGGAAAGTGGCTCGCATGGGAGGATCAGGAAGCCGACCCAGACGACGCCAGCAGCAGAAGGATCACTGGCGCTAAAGGACTTGTCAACGAGGTTCTGACGCAGTCAGTTCACGCGACCAATGTTTTGACGCTCCTTGGTTCAGGTGCTTCGTTCTGTGCGAAAAACGCTGACGCGCGGCAAGCACCTGGCATGGGCGATCTTTGGCACGCCGCTAGAACAAAAGTTTGCGATGAGAATCTGGCAGGCCATTCGGATTTCGACAGCGTTGTGCTGGAGATAATCGGCACGTTGCCGCCTGAAGACGGTGGGAAGCGACGAGCTGGCGACATCGAAAATCTCCTGAGCCTCTGCAAGATGAAACTTGAATTGATGGAGGTTCGAGCCACGGAAGCTGAAAAGGCTGATCCTGCAAGTCCGATCACCAGACTGAAGACCTTTATCACGAAAGCCGAAGGAGCAATTCTTGAAAAGGTCGATTTTGTTAGCCAAATGACGGAATTGCCCGCGCACAAAGGCCTAATCCAGAAATTTGCAAAACGTGCTGTAGATAAACATCGCGTCAAGTTGTTCACAACGAACTACGATCTTTGCGTCGAAGAAGCCGCTTCTCGCCTAGGCGTCGTGCTCATCGACGGCTTTTCCCATAGTGCTGAACAACGTTTCAACCGCGACTACTTCCAGCATGATATTGTAAGGCGGCAGACGTCCGGTACAAAGGCCGACTACATCGACGGCGTCTTCCAACTTTATAAGCTTCATGGTTCGGTCGACTGGCGACGACGTGCCGATGGCGTGGTCATCCGTTCCCGTGCTAACGATCCGTCCCTGATGCCGGTATTGATTTATCCTCGGTCCACAAAATATCAAGAAGCTTTTGAAATCCCCTATCTTGACATGTTCGCGGCATTTCAAGCTGCTCTTCGTGAACCAGATACCGCCCTTCTGATAGCCGGGTTTGGCTTCGGCGACGATCATATCAGCACTCCCATCTGGTCAGCACTGGAATCAAATCTCAGCCTCCGCCTTATTTTGGTCGATCCGTCTTTCATCCCATCGGTGAAGCTGGACGCCCATCCCGCTCCCGACCACCTTCTCGACGTTGGGCTACCGACAAGGAAATATCAAAATCGGATGGCTCGCCTGGTCACAGAAGGCGATCCACGAGTGACCTTGCTGAACGGTAGATTCGAGGACTTGGTCGATGCCATTCCCGCGATCACGGGCGAGTCAGATCGGCAACGCCTCCAGATGCGCCTCGATCAGATCAGGGATGCCGCAGTATGACCGATCCAATAATCGCGTTGATCGATCCTGACAAGCGCGTCGGCACTGTGACGAGGGTGAGCGCGTCTTCGATTGAGCTGACTATCCCGAAAGCGCTGGCTGCAAGCGGCCAACGAGGCTTGGCGAGAGGCGCGACCGGTGACTTCGTGTTCATCGATTGCGATCACGAAACGATCCTCGGCCGAATAACAGATGTCTTCATCCCCGACCGGCAACGGCCTGGATTAGAACGGCAGATGGAAATTGACGCGAGTGCCGAACCACAAGGTCGTGCCCAACTTCTTGCCACTGTGAACAAAGCAACTCACAAGGTCACGCGGGGTATCAATGTCAAGCCGCGCGTTGGTGACGGGGTCCATCTGGCAGATGGCAGAGCACTCGCGGCTGCCATCAGAGAAGCGCTGCAAGGAGAAGTCGAGCCGGGAAAGGATGAGCGCCTTCTGGTGAATCTCGGAAGGTTGTCTGGCATTGCGAACGCGACAATTGCGATGCCCCCGGAAAAGTTGTTTGGGCGGCACTGCGGAATATTTGGAGCAACCGGGGGCGGCAAGAGCTGGACATTGTCAAAGCTTCTGAATGAAACAGTCCGCCTTGGAGGAAAGTGTATCCTTTTTGATCCTACGGGCGAGTTTGCTGGCAAGGTGTCCGGCGCAACGGAGTTTTCGTTCTCGAAAGCGAATGACAAACAGCCTCTAGCGAGGTTTCCATATCGGCAACTTTCGGAAATCGACCTCTATGCTCTCCTAACACCGTCGGTTCAAAGCCAAGGCCCCAACCTTCGCAGCGCGATCAAGAGCCTGCGCCTGGTCACTGCCCTTCGTAAGACGCCTCACAGATATGCCCAAACTCTGGAGGGCGCAAACGAGCGCTATCAAATTGGAGACAGGGGGTACGTTGAGGTTCGACGTAAGGGTGTGGTAAAAAAAGCAGGAAACAGTCGGAATGCGCTGTCTGTGGCTGTGATTGAGTTGACCAGCGAGTTGGACTCTCATTTTTGCGACTTCGACATACGCCTCCTTTCTGATCAGATCAAAGAAGAGTGCATCAAGCAGCATACGCCTGACGAAATGGGAAAGTATGGCAACTATGACGATTTTTCTTTGGGTAACTGCAATTCCTTGAATGTCCGCATCGAAAACTATTTGTCTTCACCGGAAATGCGGTGTCTTTTCTCTGACGACGGCGCTAACATATGCGATGAGATAAAGAAATTCATCGACGATCCTAATCGGCACGCACTTGTTCTATCCTTCGAGCATGTCAGCTTCAAATATAATACGCGCGAACTGTTGTTGAACACCCTAGGCCGATACTTGCTCGGCCTTGCTCGGCAAAATGTCTTTCAAAGGTGCCCTCTGGTCTGTTTCTTGGACGAGGCCCACCAGTTTATCGGTCGATCCATTGGTGACGATACGAACCATGTGACACTCGATGCCTTCGGTCTAATTGCGAAGGAAGGCCGGAAGTACGGGCTAACGACGACCATAGCCACACAGCGCCCCAGAGACGTTCCCTCGGACGTCCTGAGTCAACTCGGTACCTTATTCGTCCACCGCCTCACGAACGACCGCGACCGGGAGACTATCGAGCGTTCATGTGGAGAACTGGATCGCGACGCTGCGGCGTTTATTCCCTCACTAGCTCAAGGAGAAGTGATCATCGTTGGCCCAGAGCTTCCCGCACCACTCCCCGTCCTCGTTGATCGCCCCGAGAAAGGGCAGCAGCCGGAATCCCATGGTCCTCGTTACCAAGCATATTGGGGTACTTCCCCTGACAAAGAGGACGCCGGGATTTAGAGCCGTGCGATATTTTTAGAACGTCACGCAACTAATCTTTGCGACATTACTTTCTTTGACGTGTGCTTCGGCATCACCGAGTAGAGCCTTGAGAATTGGTAAATAACTACAATCTTCCGATTGAACGATACTCAGTTTTTGAGAACCCAATGCCCCGCCACTCCTGGCTTTATGGCGAAACGTTCTTCGGGAGGCGTTGAGCTTTTGAGAATCTGGTGCATATCCATTAAAATCTCCCTCGCCTCCGAGACGTAACTGTGACCAAGTTCCAGCAAGCCTCCCTTCTCCACCTCAACGGTGTCCATCGAATCCATTAGAAACACTGGTGGTAAAAAACCAACGCGAGCGAACTGGTGCAGAATAGCGGACAGCTGTACCGCCTTATCTCTCGAACAAACGTAAGATGTGGTACTGCCAGAATTGCCAATCACATGTGCGCCGACATTTCGCATAGTATCTTGATCGACATCTGCAGCGGCAAAAATTAAGTGATTGAACCTCTTCAGTTTTTCTGGATTTGAAGACCCGATGATTTCGAGGGCCCCTGCTAAGCAGCGGCACCCCATGCTGTGAGCAAGGACATTAATCCTCCGCCCGCCAGCATTTTCAATGAAATCTAATAGGTATGATGCAAGATGATACTTGCTGGCCTCAACTGCCGCTTCGTCGGCCTGATACGCATGCACTTGGTCTCGTGATGGCCAACTGAAAAGATTTATCCCCCGCATCAAGCCTAGGTCATAACCGATCTGAGCGGCCCAAAGTACAGCTTGTTCGAACCCAACATTGTAACCGTGGATAACAACAGTTGGCGGCGTACTATTAAACAATTCCGAGAAATTCTTATGTACGAATTGCCAATATAAATCGCTGGTCAGGTAATATATCCGTCGAATTTGTAGTCGGTCGTCCCCCTTTAGCAACCGTTTCCAAAGTGGCGATCCTAACGACCCGACCTTGTGTGAACTTGGGACCAAAACCTGACAAGCGCCGTAGTGAAGCCTGCTATCTCTCTGTTCACCAAAAGTTACCCACTCACGCTCCCTAATAAGATTGCGGTTAGTCGCAAACGTGACCAGATAGGTCGGCTCTTTCTTCGGTGCTACCGTAGGCGTGTTAGCTTTGCGTGCCCCGAAAAACTCCTTGAAGCTGGCCTGAAGCCCGGAGTCCAGCCTAATAGGGGGTTCTTTTGAAATCTCTGCCCTCTGGCTGAGCGAGAGGCTGTCTGCCTCCGAAAAATCTGGAGCGAAATATGCGTCTCGCAGAATTGCATTTGTCCATTCAACATTTGGGAACCTAGCGTCCTGAAAGGAAGATTCTGCAGCAACAACGCCGTTGAGATTTGCGTTGTCGAAGGCTGCGCCATCGAAGCTACTAAGCGTGAGATCGGCATGGGAAAGGTCTGCTGATTTAAAATTTGCTTTCGAAAAATCCAAATCTATTAGCTTGGCGTTGCGGAGATTAGCTTCCGAAAAATCGTAACGAGAGAAGAAATTTGAATGCGGAGCGCTCAGAAACGCTTGGTCGAGAACTTCACGAAAGTCGACACCGGCCAGATCAGGCTTGAATTTCACTAGTTTTCGACGGCCGTTCCAAGCATCGCGGCCCTCTCTAAGCCATTCAACGTGATCAATATTTGCCATAGATGTCTCAGATAAATGGTGTTTGTTTTGGTCCGACGGGACGATGAAAGTTGTCGCAACTTAACGATGCATTCCTAAATGATCGGTTTCCCTGGATGCTTGCGTCGGCATTCTTTCCTCGAAAATACTCAATCAATTATGCGATCTGCCGCGTGAAGTAGTACACTGGTGGAGCAGTAGGCGGGGAATTTAATATCTCAGACAGGTCAACGCGCACCGGCGAGACCACCAGCCTGCAAATTCTCTTTGTAGAGGCCCATGAGCCGCCGTCTCTGACAGATTTTGCGCCAACCAAAATCTCAGGCGATTGTGGAAATGGAAGGAACAGAGAACACCGAATTTCCCTCGGATTCGCCCGTGAGGATATCAGCGTTCCGATTGGGCTGCGCCGGAATCAACCTCCGCCTCCGTTTGCTTTTGGAGGCCAAGGGTGTCGTCACCATCTGCCGAACGTTTAATTTACCGCAACACGAAAGAAGATGAAGTCGTCGTTGACGCTCGTGACCAACCTCTCTAAACCCCGCAGCCGGTGCTGGTTCGTTCCGGCGCGCCAGGGGATTTTCCGGAAGCCAGCCAGAACGAACACACCTTGCTTCCGCAGGCTGTAAAGCAGCGCCAGGAAGGAAAACGACATGTCGCTTTTTGATCGTGCAGGCATCGCCCTGCTAGCATTCGAAATCGTGTACTTCATGATCGCTCCGGCGATCTTGTCGTAAAACGAGATGTGCGGGGTACGGCAATACCCCGCACGTTCATCGGAAGTGAAACGACCGACTTTTTGATGATGCCAAGTTAAAGTTCGGCGGCATCAGTGTCAATTATCACGTCGGGAAAAATATCGCAGCGTTAGGCTCGACCTGATCAGACAGTTTTTATTAACCATATTTCCAACGCACAAACTTCCCCCGCTAGACTCGCGGTACCGCCCCTGACTATCTTCTGTCCCAGTTTCAAACACGGAGCCCCAAGATGATACGCATCGTCATTCTAGGAAAGACCTTCCTCAGCTCCATCTGACGTAAGGACATCGTGTCCTTTACCTCCGGATGGGCTGCCACCCATGTGCGCCCAGGAGGTATCTATGCGCCCATCAAAAAATGTTTTGCACCACGTGTTGGTGCGTCGTGCCATTCTGAACGAATTGCGCTCCGGTGCCGGAGAGGACATTCGCTCCCGATTTGAGGTGTTCCAGGACACCGGATCGGACGCGGATAAGCAGGCAATCGTCGGGATGCGTACGTCACGATGGTAAACAATCCCCAATCCCCCATTTTCATCGATGGCGAACCCCTGCTGTGGGTTGAACCGTTGCGCCACGAAGGCGTGCGTAACGTCACCCCCAAGCACCTGTTGAACACGAACGGTTCGAGCGTTTTCAATAATCGCGAGGTGCAGCACGAAAGCGGCACCGAGAAAAAGGTCGCTTCGGTGCTTAAGGCACGGCCCGGCGTTGTCGAGGTGCGCTCGCAGTTCATGACAGTTGAGTATCATGACGAGGAAGGCGTGCTTCACAAACACACCATCGACTATTGCGTCCGTGATAAACGCGGCCGTTGGGAGGCCGTTGCGGTCAAGCAGGAGAAGAAGAAGGCGGAAGTCGAGGCCGTCTTTAAGGGTATGTTGCCCGAGTATCGTGATCGCTTTCATAAACTGACGATCATGACCGAGCACGATGTTCCTTGGTGGGTCGTGCGCAATGCCGATAGCATCCTGTTTTATCGAGAATTGCACGACGACCATCACGTTCAAACCCTGCTGGATGAGCTTCAGCAGCGAGCCGAGGCTAAGGTGTGCTTCTACCAGATGTACACGTTGGGCATCGACCGGCCGTCCCGTACGGCCGCCATATGGCGGCTCATCGACCTTGGGTACCTAAAGCCCGAGCCAGGCCTCATCAATGAGCTGACCTGGTTCATGGTCGAAATCTAATCGCCCCCTAGCCCACAACCCATTCCATCCCAGCCCAGCCCAGCCACTTCGAGCACCTTTCGGAGCACGGCGAAGCTATGTCCAAGGAGGACACCATGACTGACAACTCTGACGCCAACGGCAAGCTTGAACTGCGCCCCGCTCCGGAAAGCACACCTTCAATCCCCCTCATGACGTCGAACGACCGTTTCGTCTATGAGGGCACCCCCCTCATCGCCATTTCGTACCGGGCGACGGATACGTTGTTCTTTCACGAGAGCGATCCAATGACGCACAAGCGCATCAAGCATACCGAAATCGAACTCGCAATCGATGAGGGTCGCGCGCAGTTTTACCCAGGTTTTTATACCGAGGCAGGTGTGAAGGCTTACGAGCGGTTCGGCAACAAAACCGTCGACGAGTTTAAACCCGACGGCGTTGCCATTGCTCGCTACCACGAATTCCTCGTCTTGAAACACCGTGCCTGGTGTGTCGAGGTCGGGCAGTATGTGCCCCGCAGCCTGAAACCAGCAGCGGAAATGCCTGGCGGGCGTTCCATGGAAGAGCTGTTGCTGAATTGGACCGTCGAGTATCAGCTGCTTCAGAAGGAAAAAAACGAAGAGACTGGGAAAGTACGAAAGAAACGTGCCGGTAAGAAGACCAACGGCTTTGAAGTGCCAACAGTACGCAGCTTCAACTCCTACGTTAGCAAATATGAAGGCTGTGGTGACGATGTGCGTGCGCTCATTCCCCAGCAGAAAGGTCCGAAACGCCGCCATTTGCAGGTCGAATGCGCCGAAAGCTATGCGATCTGGCGGCAGGCTGCTGCCGAATATGCTTCGAAACGCAAAGTGCCGATGTCGAAGGCACGGAAAATCGCGAACGCCCGCATCCACGAAGCCAACAAGGCGCGAACTGAAGACCAATCCAAACTGATCTTTGTCGAGCGTAAGCGCTTTGAGAATATGATTAAACAGCTGAGGGCTTTCGACGTTCTCGCTGCTCATGAAGGCGAGCCTTACGCTCATGCAGTCTACAAGCCGAAAATGGATTCTTACGACGTAGTTCGCCCCGGTGAGCGTGTCGAATTCGACGACTGGAATGTCGATTGCATTACCCTGATGAAAGAAACCGGCGTCTGGTTGCGTCTTCCTGCCAAATTTCAGACCGCCCTGGAAAAAGCCTCAGCAGACAAACCCCAGCGCATTTGGTTCGTGGGTGCAATTGACGCCGCGACCGCCATGCCTTTGGCGCTGAAGGCAACTCGAAAGCCTTGTGCTTCCGCCGTAGTCGAGGCCCTCGAAATGGTAATGTCGGATAAGACACACATTTCGAACCTCGTGGGTGCAAAGACCCCTTGGGCCGCAAAAGTGCGGCCGGAGAACGTGGTCACTGATAACGGGACGCCCTACATCGCTGATATCACACGTGACGCCTTCCTCATGAGCAGCGTGTCCCTGACTCGACCGCCAGCGGGTCAAGCATGGAAACGACCGTTCATCGAATCGCTGTTCAAGACATTTGCGAAAGACTTGATGTCGTATTTCGATGGTCGCACGTTTTCCAACGTTGTCGAACGTCGCGACTACGATTCCGTCGCTAATGCAACCCTAATCGTCGACGAGTTCATGGTGATCGTTTATCGCTGGCTTTGCGATGTGTTCATGAACACTCCCAGTGCCCGCCTGAACGGATTGACGCCCTATGAGGCGTGGGAACTGAAAAAGCGTACCTATCCGATGCGCCCAGTTCCTGGTCGACACGAAAAACGTCACATCTTCGGAGTGAAGAAGGACAAGATTATCCGCAGCGAAGGCATTTTCCTTCACGGCATTCCATACAACTCCGATGAACTCCAGTCGTACCGCCGTAAGCACGGTTCGAAGAAGCTCTTCCCCGTCCGCTTCCATCCTCGCGACCTGGAATCGATTTCCGTCCACACTGAGGACGGATGGTTGACGGTCGGAAATTGCATTGGAGTACCTCCGTATGTTTGCCTCGAAGAATGGTACTTGGCGAAAAAAGAACTTGAGCGGCTAAACGAAGAGCGATCAGCGCGCTCCGCGCCCACCATGTATGACGGCATCAACTGGGTACATGGCGTCGTAGATGCTGCTGCTCTGCGTGGTGGTATTTCCCCCCATATGCGCAGTGCCGAAGACATGTCTCGCGCCACTGCGAGGCTTTTCGAAGGCCGCGCCATCACGAAGGCAGAAGCTGGTGAGCTGGCACTTCTGGCAACTCCTGCTCCTCAGGCAACTCCTTTGCTTCAGGGGCGTGTTGGAGAGCTTCCTGCTGAAATCCTGGCCACGAAGACCCCGAAAAAGAAGGCTGTCGAGCCCGAGGTCCCCATCATCCCTGAGGTAGATGAGGCTGTTGCCGACATTGATGAGGACGACGAAGATTCCCAGCTCGGAGATTACAAGTAATGAGCGATTTCAGCAACATGTCCATTGAGGACCGCAAGCTCCATATGGAGCTGAAATACTACCTTCAGCTCAAAGACAGAGAGCTTGAGGACATGGTGACCGATCTCGTCAATAACGCGAAGCGCTGCGAGAGGGGAGGCGGATCGAAAGATCGTATTCTCTTCGTAATCGGAAACTCTGACACTGGCAAAAGTACCGCCCTCGCACGCCTCTTCAAACAAATGGAAGCGTTCCAGCCGTACGAAGATGAGTTCGGAAAGCGCGTGGTTCCATTGTTGAGCATAAGGTGTCCGCCCGACTGCTCACCCAAAAGCTTGGCCGACACCGTTTTGAACAAATGGAATCTGTACGCTAAAGCCAACCAGAATGCGGTTTCGCGATGGGCCATGATTGCCCGCCAACTGCAATTTAGAGGGATCAGGTACCTGCACTTCGATGAAATGCAACACGTGAATACAGGTGGGACTGAAGGCGCGATACTGCAGGTGCAAGATTTTGTGAAGGGCTTAACGGAGATTGACGATTGGCCGCTTCACTTGATCCTTTCCGGTACGCCCAAGATGAAACGCTTTATGGAGAGCGATGAGGTTGCCAATCGAGCGAAGGTCCAACGCTTCCATCTCGTGAAATTCACAAAGAAAAACGCGGAAGCTATCGGCAAGGTCGTGCGCCAAATCGTGGAAGACGACGCAGGGCTACAGATTGGGTGGACTGAGGAAGACGAGCTGATTGCCCGGCTGATCGTGGCGTCTAAGGGTGCATTTGGGACCATGATCAAGATTACCCAGAAAGCGTGTTTTCGCGTCCTGGATAGCGCCGGGACAAACGTGACCGTTGGGGACTTTGCCGCCGCCTACAAATCCCGTCGCGGGAACCTCGCAGCTGACAACCCATTCACGACTAGCGATTGGAGGAGCATCAATCCTTCGCACTCCCTGTCTGATATGGATTAGGCGGAAGGAGACTAAAAATGAGCAATTCTGGTCGACTTCCATATGTCGTGTTGCCCTTTGACGACGAGACGGCGGAGAGCTTTGTAGCGCGGTTGGTGTGGGCGAATGGCTTTCATTCTCTGGCAGAGTTTTGCGACTTTACCGGTACCCGCCAGGCCGGAATCATTGCAATGGATCGCGATGAACTCGCTGCGATAACTCGGTGGAGCGGCGTGTCGGAAGCACGCCTGCAGGCGTTCGCCATCAGGCGAGATGGCATCGTTGCTTTTGGTTCTGCGCAAGTGAAGCGTACACAGTTGAGGGCAACCCACCGCAGGTACTGTCCGCACTGCTTTTCGGACGACATTCGAAACGGGACAGGTCATCCTAGAACCCGCATTTACATGCGGGCAACTTGGCGTTTAAGCGTGATCTCTAGGTGCTCGCGACACGGAGTTCCGCTTGTCGATCTTCCCGAGGATTTTGACACTCTTGATCTGAAAGCCCTTACAGATATCAACGTGAAGGATGCAGTGGCATCTGGCGCATTGCCGCATGATCGGTACTTTTCAGAGCGACTGTTAGAACCACCTGCCACTTCTTATCTCGACACGCTGCCCCTCTACGTTGGCGCTGAACTTTGCGCGGTTCTCGGAGGGCTTCATCACTTCGCGGCCGAAGGAAAGATTTCTGATCGCGTGCCGGGAGGCATGACGAACCCCGAGTGTCTGGCGTCAGGATATGCAATCGCTGCGGAAGGGCGAGAGGCAGTCTGGGATTTCCTGACGTCATACATCGTGAAGATGGTCGGTAAAGCTTCCAAATACCCGATGGTCTATTCGCTGCCGTTGAGATGGCTGCGAGACGAGGTCCCCGGCGGTGATTACGGCTCCATCAGGGAACTGTTTCAGGATCACGCCGAGAAACATCTTCCGCTTGAACAGGGCGAAACATTTCTGACTGTCGTCAGCCGCAGGCGGGTTCACACCGTATATTCTGCAGCAAAGGAATATGGATTGCCGGAGGCTCGCGTTCGAGATGTTGTCATCAATCAGGGAGGTGGGAACGCCGTCATCGCGGTTTTTGGGAGTCGCAGTGTCGTTTTTCGAAAAGACGAGGCCCATGGGTCGCTGATTGAGGCCGCATCGCAGCTGACAACGACCCAGGCCGCCGAACGTCTGGGATGTGCGATGACGCAAATGGAAGCGTTGTTGAACGAGGGATATCTCCCATTCACAACAAATGGCGAGGCAATGGGCCGAGTGTACCGTTGGGTATCGGCTGATGAGGTGCAGCGGTTTCGGGATCGCGTTAAGGCTCGTCTTTCGCTTATTCCAACAGAACATAATCTCGTCCCGGTATTGGACGCCACTAAAATTTGCCATCGGACGTTCATTGAGATCATCGCACTCATCCTGGATGGCAAGCTGGCCCACGTTCAGATGTCCGCACCTGATTTTCGGCTCGATAAAATCATGGTCAACCCGACTGAGATTGACGAGCTTTCTGCATCATGGTTCGGCGGAGAATTCCTTGATCGCGCGAGTGCTGCTGCTGCGTTGGGTACTCGCCGGGAGACTATCAACGATCTTTTCGACCTGGGTATCGTCCCTACGATGACGGTCCCGCATCGAAAGATTAGGAGCCAAATTCTCGTCGTACGATCAGACGATCTGGAAAGGTTTTCGCAAGATCATGTTTTGCTCGATGTCCTTGCAAAAGAACGGGGTGAAGCCGCAATTGTTGTACGTAGGCAGCTTGAGAAATTGGGTACCTATCCCGTGTACGAGACCAGTCGTAAAGCAACCAAAATCTACCGTAGAAGTGATATCGAGCGTGTAGGCCTTTAAACCCCAAATTTTTGTCTGCACTTTGAAAGCCCGCTATTGGCGGGCTTTTTTGCGCTATAAGCTTTTCTAGGAAAGTTGTTAAGGGGCGCAGTCTCGCGGCACTTGGCGAACACGAACTTGAAATTAGTAAATGATTTCAGTAAACCGGCTCAGTTAGGGAAAATCGTTAAGGGCCGCACCAGAGACCTTATCCGGTCAAGGATCATCCTACGTCGCCAGATAAAAACGTCTGGCATTGCCATGACCGATATCTGCCTGCTCATCCGGTGAAAGCGCCGACAGAAACGCTCTCGTCATGGCGATCCACTCCGGCAGGCCGGAGCCGAGATCGACCACCGGCCAGTCGCCGCCCCAGACCATTCTTTGGGGGCCGAACAGCGTCAATACGGTTTCCACGTAAGGTCTCACGTTTTCCAGCGTCGTTTGCCCCGGCGCACAATAGGCGGTGACACCCGAAAGCTTGACGGAGAGATTGGGCAGGCTGGCCAGATCGGCCATGCGCTCGCTCCAGGCGGAAAAATCGTTTCCGGCGATATCAGGCGTGCCGCAATGGTCGAGCATGAAGCGGACATTGGGGCAGGCACGGACAAGTTCGGCGGCAATGGCCAGCTGACGGGAATGAAAACACAGATCGACCGGCCACCCGGCCTTGCCGATCTTACGCACATTTCGGCGATAGTTTTCCGCACGGCTGGTATCGTCGGGCATGACCTGGAGGATACGCCGGAAGCCGACCACTTTGAGGTGGCGGCATTCCTCCAGCCAGGCATCGAACCCCTGATCCGTTTCCGGCCGGCAGCTGGCGATCTGGCCGAACATCGGCAAGGTCCCTTCCCCAACCATGCCGGCCACAAGCCGGGCTTCCGCCCGATAATCACTGTCATCGACCCCGGTTTCCATGAAGATCGTGCCGACGACACCGCTGCCCTCGACAAGAGCTGCATAGTCCACCCGGGTGAAGCTTCCCGCAAGGCTCGGCTCGCCGCGCGTCCAGGCATAACCGAGTTTGCCCCGCAAGATCAGATGCTGGTGGGTGTCAATGAGGTCCATGGCGTCCTTCTCCCTGTCGTGCCAGTCAATCTTCAAGAGCGAGCGCGTCAAAACCCGCCCAGGCGGCGTCCGGCACGGCCGTTTCGAAAATAGATAGATTGCGCCGGAGGCTGTCCGGTTTTGCCGTGCCTATCAGCACGCTGGCGACATCGGCGTTTTGCAGCGGAAAATGCAAAGCGGCCGCCGCGAGCGCGACGCCGTGGCTGACGGCGTGATCTTCCATGGCGCGCACCCGCTCCATGACATCAGGCGCAGCTTCATTGTAATTGAAGGTCGCGCCCGGCTTTGCACCGGTTGCAAGAATGCCCGAGTTGAAGACACCACCGATCACAAGCGCGGTGCCGGTTTCCGCGCAACGCCCAAGCAGCCGCACCGCCGCCGACCGGTCGAGCAGCGTATAACGGCCTGCCAGAAGGATGCAGTCGATTTCGTCGATCTCCATGAGGTTCAGACAGGCCGGAACCTCGTTCACGCCAAGGCCGAACGCGCCGATCCGGCCTTTCGCCTTCAACTCGTGCAGCGCCTCGATGCCGCTTTCGGTGAATATTCCGAAATGATGGCGATAGGCTTCCTCTCCAAGCGTGGTCTCCTCCAGATCGTGGACATAGAGAATATCCACCGAACCGAGACCAAGCCGGGCGAGGCTCTGCTCATGCGAGCGCATGATGCCGTCATAGCTGTAGTCGTATTCCACCACGAAAGGCAGCGCGTCGACAAAACCGTAATCCGGTGTCACGCCCGCTTCAGCCGGTTTCAGGATCCGCCCGACCTTGGTGGACAGCACGAATTCGTCGCGTGGTTTTCCCTGAAGAAAATCCCCGACGCGTCGTTCGGAAAGGCCCTGCCCGTAATAAGGTGCGGTATCGAAATAACGGATACCGGCGTCCCAGGCGGTTTGCAGCGTCGCCATCGCATCCTCGCGGCTGACGCTGCGGTAGAGATTGCCGATACCGGCAGCGCCGAAGGAAAGCTCGCTCAGCGACAGCGCCGTGCGGCCAAGTTTGCGGGTTTTCATGCGGCCCCCTCCTCGCGGCGAAGCTGGCGTTCGACGGTGCGGATGACACCACGGAGTTCGCCGAGACCCTTCATGCGGCCGATATAGGAATAGCCGGGGTTGGTCTTTTTGGTGATGTCATCACCCAGCAGATGGCCGTGGTCAGGTCGCATTGGAATATTGGTGCGGCGGCCAGCCTTGGCGGCGGCCCGCTCCTCGCGCAACAATGCCTCAATGACGCCGATCATGTCCGTTCCGCCATCCAGATGATCGTCCTCGAAGAAGGAACCATCCGCTTCAACGGTCACATTCCTCAGATGGGCGAAATTGACGCGGGACGCGAACTCTCGTGCCATTGCCACGAGATCGTTGTCGCTGCGGGCGCCGTAGGAGCCGGTACAAAGGGTGATGCCGTTGTTCGGGCTTTCAACGGCCGAGAGGATGGTGCGGATATCGGCAGGTGTCGAGACCACGCGCGGCAGGCCGAACAGCGAGAATGGAGGATCGTCAGGGTGGATGCCGAGATGCACGCCCACTTCTTCCGCAACTGGCACGACTTCCCGCAGAAAGGCGAGAAGATTGCCCTGCATGGTCGTGCTGTCGATACCATCGAACGACGCGATCAGCGCGGCGATGGACTGGCGCGTCTGCACCAGCGCGCCGCCTGGCAGACCGGCTATGATGTTGTGCTCCAGAAGAGACTGCTCCTCTTCGCTCATGTGCGCAAAACGCGCTTCGGCCCGTGCAACCAGCGCAGGATCGTAATTTTCCGCCGCACGAACACGCTTCAGGATGAAGACGTCATAAGCGACGAAATCCGCCATTTCGAAGCGCAGCGCCAATCCGGTATTACGTGCCTGCCAGCGCAGGTTCGTGCGCGTCCAGTCCACGACAGGCATGAAATTGTAGCAAACGACGGGAACGCCAGCGCGGCCGAGACGGGCGAGCGTATCCTTCCAGCGCGCAATCGCCTTCGGGGCATCTGCATCACCACGCTTGACGGACTGTTCCATGGGAATGGATTCGCAGACACTCCATTCCAGACCGGCCGCCTCGATCATCGCCTTGCGTTTGGCGATCTCTTCCGCCGGCCACGCCGTGCCGTCGGGGATCTGGTGCAGCGCTGTTACAACGCCGCTCGCACCCGTCTGCCGCACATGCTCAAGGGTGATCGGGTCCGATTCTCCGAACCAGCGCCAGGTTTCCTTCATAGTTTACTCCTCCGAAAAATGCCGGTCGATGGCGCCGAGAGCGCCGTATTGGACGATGTCGCGGTGGGCGGCCCGAAACGCCGTGACGAACGCCTCGTCCGCCTGCCACTCAGGCCCGAAGACGCGACGGAATGTTAAAAACCGGTCGATGACCGCGTCCGGCTCCTCGCCGCTCCCGGTAGGCGCACCCCACTCCGCAAAGGCCGGATCAGCCATGACAATTGCCTCTCCCTCCTCGTTCAGCGCTGCGCAGGACCGTATCCACATCGCAACCGCAAAAAGAGCGGCCGTATTCGGCGCGCCTGCGGCACGCAGCTCCGCAAGCGGCGCGAGAATGCGTTGCGGCACTTTCTGTGAAGCGTCAGAGGCGATCTGGGCGGCGCGATGACGAAGGGCGGGGTTGGCAAAACGCTGGCGCAGACCGGCAACATAGTCCGGACCGCTGACGGCCGGGCTCAAGGTCGAACCGACCTCCCGCCAGTAATGGTCGATGTAACCGCGGACACGCGCATCGGCATAGATATCGGCGATCGTCTCAAGCCCGCTGCATTGACCGATTGCGGCCATGGCGGTGTGGGCGCCATTCAGCATCCTGAGCTTCATATGCTCATAGGGCTCGACCTCGTCAACGATTTCGGCACCTGACAGCTCGATGCCAGGGCGACCGTGCGGAAAGCGATCCTCGATCACCCAACGGAAATAAGGTTCCGCAATTACCGGCCAGGCATCCTCGCAGCCGAGACGCGCCGTCACACGCTCACGGTCAGTTGCGGTGGTGGCGGGTACGATGCGGTCCACCATGACGCAGGGGCAGGAGAGATTTTCCGCGATGAACGCAGCGAGATCCTCGTCGGTGATACCAGCCATCTCCACCAGAAGACGGTGCAGGATGCGTCCGTTGGACGGAAGATTGTCGCAGGAGAGCAAAGTCAGCGGCACAGCCCCCGCGGCCCGCCGGCGTCTTGTTGCTTCCAGCAGAAAACCGAGCGCGGAGCGCGGCTTTTGTGGATGCGCCAGATCATGAACAACGTCGGGATGGTCACGAAGAAGCGCGCCCGCCGACAAATCGGCGAGGTAACCCTTTTCCGTCACCGTCAAAGTGACGATCCTGATACGCGGATCGGTCATGGCTTGCAGCAGCCGCTCCGGATCTTCAGGGGCGACGATGGTCTCGAGGATGGAACCGACAATCCGCAGCGTCTCGTTTTCACCGTCACGCAGGCAGAACGTATAGAGATTGTCCTGTGGCGCGATGGCATCGCGCGTATCGGGGCTGCGCAGCGATGCAGCAACAATGCCCCAGCCGGTTTCGCCACGCGCGAGACAATCATCGATGAATACGGCCTGATGGGCGCGGTGAAAGGCGCCGACGCCGAGATGCACGATGCCCGGTGTGACCGCTTTGCGGTCATAAGCTGGCACGAGCACGTCTTGCGGAAGATGGGGCAGTGCAAGGGAAGAAAGACGATTGGTCACGTTTGTTGTCTCCGTATCTCAGCCGAATTGCAGGCCGCCATTCATGTCGACGACAGTGCCGGTCATGAAGCCGGACAGCGGCGAGGCAAGGAAACGCACGGCATGGGCCACCTCTTCCGGCTGGCAGAACCGCCCGACGGGAATGGCTGCGAGTTGCCGCTGACGGTCTTCCTCAGACAATTGCTCCATGATCATCGGCGAAACCACATAGGCCGGTGCGACTGCATTGGCGGTAACGCCGAAAGGCGCAAGCTCGCGAGCGGACGAGTAGGTGAGGCCGACCATCGCCGATTTTGACACCGAATAGGCCGTGCCCGCCGTTAGTCCGCCGGATTTCCAGGCGTAAGAGGAAATGTTGATCAGTCGCCCCCAGCGGTTTTCCTTCATGGCGGGAACGACGGCCTGCGTCAGTAGCAGGGCGGCATCAAGATTGACGGCCATCAGCTTGTGCCATTCGTCAAGCGTGGTCGCGGCCAGTTTGTGCGGAGACAGCACACCGGCATTGTTGACGAGAATGTCGATGACTTCGAAACGATTGGCGACATCTTTCATGACGGCCTGTAGTGCCGCCGCATCACCGAGATCGACGGCAATGGGATCACAGGCGTTGCCGAACCCCTCCGCGAGCGCTGTAACAGCCTCGATATCGCGATCGAAGGCGAGCACCCTTGCCCCTTGCGCCACCAGCGCCGCGACTACGGCGCGGCCGATGCCGCCGCACGCGCCCGTCACGAGCGCGGTCTTGTGTTTCAGTTCCATTCCGTCTCCTCCACGTCCACTATCAAATGGACAAATGCTTGCGCTCTTCTTCGGGCAGCTGTTCGTAGATCACAAAAACCATATCCAGATGCGTCACCAGCGCCTTTTCCGCGGCGTCGGCATCGCCCTGATCGAGGGCGTCGACGACCGCCAGGTGCTCCTCGATCACGGCGGGCAGGCGCTCCGGTTTCGCCCAGTAGCGATGGAACCGCGACAGCGTCACCTTGGCGGCAAGGATTGCCTGCCAGACGCCCTCACGGCCGGAAAATGTGCCGAGCAGCCGATGAAACGCCTCGTCGGCATGAAAGAAGCCGGATGCGTCGTTGGCGGCGATCACCCGTTCCTGCTCGGCGATGACGTCGCGCATCGTGCGGCTCATCTCTTTCGTCCATTTCGGCGCAACTTCGCGCAGCAGCGCCACTTCCAGCGAACGGCGGATAAAATGGCTGTCCTGAATTTCACCGAGCCTGATCGGTGCGACGAAGCTGCCGAGCTGGGGATAGACATCCACAAGCCCCTCTTCAGACAGGCGCTGGATGGCGGCGCGCACCGGCGTGCGCGACACGGAAAACTGACGGCAGATGGAGTTCTCGCTGATTGGCGCACCGGGCGCCAGCCGCACTTCGACAATGGCCTGACGCAGGGCCGCATGAACCTGATCGGCCACGGATCCATAGCGGTTGACCACAAGCTCCACGCTTTCGATTCCAGGGCCTGAGGCCTCCTGATGGCCGCCGCGTCCGGCAAAGCCGGCATTGGTGTTTTTCGTCATGAACGCTCCCCTTTTGAAAGGCCGTCGTGAAAATCTGATTGCAACTTGGATACAAGTATACTAGGGTCCATAGTGCTTACGCAAGTCGGCTGTTGGGAGAAAAAGCGATTAAGGGAGGTTCCAGTCGCTTTTTTAAAGAAACAGGCCGTTTCATGGAGGAGAGAAACATGACGCATTTCATGCGCAGCCTCGTCGCTGCCGCAATCATCGGCGCTGGAGCCTGCGGTGTTGCGCAGGCGGCGGACGCCAGCAAGGTCGCCCTCGTTCCGGGTGGTCCGCACCCTTATTTCGCCGCCTGGGAACAGGCTGGAAAAGACGCCGCCAAGGACTTTGGTCTGGCGGGCGCGGATTATAAGGTGCCGCAGAAATGGGAACTGGCGCAGCAGAACCAGCTTCTCGAAAGCCTTCTGAGCCAGGGTTATAACGGCTTCCTGATTTTCCCCGGCGATCCCGTCGGCGCGGTCTCCACGGCTGAAGAACTGACCGGCAACGGCGCAAACGTGATTGCCGGTGCCGGCTGCTTCAAAGACCCCTCGCCTGCCGCCTTCTGCCTCGGCACCGACACCGGCAATTCGGCCTATCTCGGCACCAAGGAACTCATCAAGGCGATGGGAACAGGCAAAAAACGCATCGCCCATTTCACCGGCTTCCTTGTCGATCCCAACACCCAGCTCCGCATCGATGCCGTGAAGAAGGCGGCTGACGAGGCTGGCGCCGAGGTCGTACAGGTCATCGCCGATATCGACGCGCCGGAACCGGCCGAAGAAAAGATCAACGCCTACCTCGCCGCTCACGCCTCGGAAGTGGATGGCATCGTCACCACGGCCTGGGTTCCGGCAGTTGTCGCCTCCAACGCGCTGCGCAAGATCGGCGACAAGCGCATCCACATGGTCGGCATCGACCACGACGAAGTGGTGCTGAAGGCGATCAAGGACGGTTTCGTTGACGGCACGATGCTGCAGAACCCCTATGGCCAGGGTTATGTCGGCTCCTTCGCGCTGAGCAAATTGCAGTCCGGCTGCAAGGTGAAGGCAGATGCGCCGTTCAAGTCCAACGCGCTGACGACCAAGTTCATCGATTCCGGCACCGCCTATGTCGATGCCACAAAGGTCGATAACTATGTCGATGCCATGCGCGCCGAGACCAAAAAGCTGCTGGCGAACTTCGATACGACGTATCTGAGCTGCAAATAAGCAAGCCTTTTGCGGTCGCCGGGCGGCTGACGAGCACGCCCGGCAACCAGCTCTGCCGGAAAAACGTCTTCCGGCGGGAGTATAACGTCGAGGCCACCCGGAGAGGTGCCTCGGGCCGAACCAATACCGGGACAATTTCATGACCGTGAACGATAGTTTGCTCACAAAAGGCGTGCAGGAGGCAGACGAACGAATGGGTTCCGGCCTTTCGCACGGCCGCTTTTTTCTTACCAATGAATTCGGCCTCATTCTGCTGATTGTCGTCTTCGCCGTTATTTTCGGCGTGGCGGCCAGCGGCTTCCTTTCGCCTTTCAACCTGTTCACGCTCGGACGCAGTGCCGCAATCAACATCATGATCGGCCTGTCTATGATGGCGGTGATCGTGACCGGCGGCCTCAATCTTGCCGTTGGAGCGATCGGCGTCTCGGCCGCCATGGCCTGTGGTTATCTGATCGAGATGCTTGGCGTCCCCTGGCCGCTCGCTGTCATTGGCGGTCTCGCCACAGGTGCAGCGCTCGGTTTTGTGAATGGCTGGACCGTCATTCGCACGGGGCTGCACAGCTTCATCATCACGCTTGCCACCATGAGCATCTTTTTCGGGGTGATGATCTTCCTGACGCGGGCCGAGGCCTATCGTGGCCTGCCGCCCATCTTCGCAGCCTTCGGAAAGATGAAGCTCGCGACCTATTTCTCGCCGCTGCTTCTCGTCACGCTCGCAACGGCCCTCGCCCTGTCCTTTCTCTACCGGCGCACCGTTCTTGGCCGCGAAATGCTGGCAGCAGGCGCACGCCCGGAAGCGGCGGAACTTTCCGGCATCCGCGTCGACCGCATCTTTATTGCGTGCCATATGCTGTCGGGCCTGCTTGCCGCACTTGCTGCCCTGATGCTGGTAACCCGCACGGGTGCGGCCATTCCTTCCATGGCCGGCCAACTCGGGCAGGACTGGCTGTTGCCAGCCTTCCTGGGGCCTGTCCTCGGTGGCACGCTGTTGCAGGGCGGCAAGGTTTCGGTTCTAGGCACCTGTCTCGGCGCACTTTTGGTCACCATGCTGACCAGCGGCCTGCTGCTGCTCCAGCTCGGTGAATTCTGGGTCCAGACATTTCTTGGCCTGCTGCTGTTGCTGGCGGTTTTGATGGACAAGGCGCGGCGAAGCTATCTCGCCCGGCGCAATCTGGCTTGAGGACTGGACGATGACGACCGACAACACCCTTCTACGCCTTGCCAGAACCGACTGGTTCGGCCCCCTGCTGGTCACGGTGCTGGCAATTGTGCTGATCCGCGGCTTCAGCCCCAACTTCCTGTCTTCCTTTAATATCCAGATCCTGCTTCTGGCCATCTCGGTCAATGCGCTCATCGCCTTTTCACAGATGATCATCATCGCCATCGGCCAGATGAACCTCTCCGTCGGCGCAATCGGGGGCCTTGCGGCAATCTCCTTTGCAGGACTGATGCAGGTCTGGGGGCTTCCGGCACCGGTGGCTGCCATTGCCGCTGTGCTGATCGGTATTGTCTGCGGCATGCTCAACGGCCTGCTGATTGCCATCACCGGCATTTCCGCCTTCGTCATCACGCTCGCGACACTGTCGATCTACAAGGGTATCAACCTCGGCATCACGAGGGCGGAGCCCTTCTATGGCATACCTGAATCGGTGAAAGACTTCGGTTCGGCCCTCATTGCCGGGCCCGTGCCATGGCTTGCTGTCCCGACCATCATCATCGCATTCGCCCTGTGGTTCATGCTGCGACGCCAGCCGATAGGCCGCTTCATCCTTGCTATCGGCGGCAACAGCCATGCGGCGGAGCTTTCCGGCATCTCGGTGCGCATGACGGTTATCGTGGCGCATGGCATTTCCGGCTTTCTGGCATCGGTAGCGGGCATTCTGCTCGTTTCCCGTCTGCAGATCGGCCAGCCTTCGATCGGTGACGACTGGCTCATCCTGTCCTTTGCCGCCCCCGTCATCGGCGGCGCCGTGCTGGCCGGCGGGCATGTCAGCGTCGGGGCGACCCTGCTCGGCGTCGTCATCGTCGCCATCATCACGCAGGCACTGGTGTTGTTCTCCATCGATCCGTTCCTCGTGCAGGTGGTGCTGGGCGCGATGATCCTCGCCGCCGTCGGTATCAACCGCCTGCGCGAAACGCATCTCGGCAAAAAGACAGGGAAGGCCTGACACCATGGACAAACAACCCGTTTTTCAGGCGCGAAACGTCGAAAAAGTCTTTCCCGGCGTCAGAGCCCTCAAGGGCGTCAATCTTTCGCTGCAACCCGGCTCGATCCATGCCCTGCTTGGGGAGAACGGCGCCGGCAAATCGACGCTGATCAAGGTCATCACCGGTGTCCATCATCAAAGCAGCGGCCAGATTCTCGTTGATGGGCAGGAAGTGCGCTTCAGCAATCCGCGCGAGGCGATTGCCCGCGGCATAGGTGTCGTCCATCAGGAACGCAACCTCATTCCGCGCTTCTCGATTGCCGAAAATATCCATATGGAAAAGCTCGGGGCGCATTATCTCAAACCCATCGACTACGCCGCGCTGAACCGCGATGCGCGCCGCTGGCTTGCAGCGCTCAATCTGGAAATCGATCCGGCAACACCGGTATCCGGGCTTTCCGTCGCGCAGATGCAGCTGGTGGAAATCGCCAAGGCGCTTTCCCTGCAAAGCCGTGTGCTGCTCCTCGATGAACCGACGACCTCGTTGACGCCGAGCGAAACGGACAATCTCTTCCGCGTTCTGCGCCGCCTGCGCGACGATGGCGCAAGCCTCGTCTTCGTCAGCCACAAGCTGGAGGAGGTTCTCGACATCTGCGACCGGGTGACGGTTTTGCGGGATGGTGAAAACGCCTGCGAAAGCCGCTCCATGGAAGGCCTCGGGCGTCAGGATCTCGTGCGCTTTATGATCGGACGCGCCGAAAGCGGCGGCGGCTGGCGCAAACGCACGGTCGAACACCATCCCATGGTGCTGGAACTTGAGGGTGTATCGACCGCGATCGGTCACCGCGATGTCAGCCTGTCCGTGCGCAAGGGCGAGATCGTCGGCCTTTACGGGCTGGTCGGCGCCGGTCGCACTGAACTCGCAAAATCGATCATGGGCAAATTCGCGGTCACGGCCGGCGACCTGCGTATTTCGGGCCGGCCGGCACGCATCCGCTCCGTTGCCGAAGCGATCCACGACTACGGTGTCGGTTATGTCAGCGAAGACCGCAAGGGTGATGGCCTCATTCTCCAGCACTCCGTTCTTGCCAATGCAGGCGTTCCCATCTGGCGCAAACTCTCGAATACGTTCGGCGTGCTTTCGGATGGGCGCATCCGGGCGGCGGTAACGCCTTTTCTGAAAAAGCTGGAGGTGAAGACGCCAAGCCTCAGCCAGACCGTCGGCAATCTGTCCGGCGGCAATCAGCAGAAAATCAGTGTCGCCAAATGGCTCGCCGCCGATGTCAAACTGCTGATCGTCGACGAACCCTCCGTCGGCATCGACATCAAAACCAAGGCCTATCTGCATGACCTGCTGCGCGAACTGGCAGATAACGGCACCGCCATTCTCGTCATTACCAGCGACATGCCGGAAATGGTGGCACTGGCAGACCGCATCGTCGTGATGGACCAATACAGAGTGAAGGGTATCGTGGAAAACAATGGCGTCTATGCCGATATGAGCCAGCACATCATGGCACACATTCACCATCCGCAGGAGAGCGACGTCAGCCTCCTCACGGCGTAGACGCTTCGCCGAGGACTTACGGTCGGCCCTGTGTTTCAGCCCCCGGAGGGGGGCGGCTGCGGTGCGCGTCCGCTTTGTGTAACGACGCCGACCTCGATCGCTTTACGAAGCCCTTGAAAGGGCGCCGTCATGACGGGCGCGATCGCAACCCTCACGAAACTTTGCTTGTTCATCCTGCCAATAGTGCCGGGCTTTCATTTGCCAGACGCAGCGGACTGGATTAGACGAATCCCGTTACACCGTGGAAATCGGCGACTTAATTTCGCCATCACGCCCGCCTTTTTGAAAGCCCGTCCGGGATATCTGCTTCTTTTCGAAGTTTGAGGAAAACAACATGGCCAATGCGACCACCGCCGACAACAGCCGCACGCTCGCCGCCCTCGGCGTCACGGCGGGAATGATCTTCACCGTCGGCTCCGCCCTCGGTTTCCAGCATATTGGCGGTTATACGCCCTGTGCGCTTTGCCTGTTGCAGCGCGATCCCTATTATTACGCCATTCCGCTGGGCATATTGGCCATTGCGACCAGCGTCTTCAAACTGCCGACCCCGATCACAAGACTGCTTCTTGCCCTTATTGGCGTGGCGATGCTGATCGGCGCCGGGCTTGGCGTCTATCATGCCGGCGTCGAATGGGGTTTCTGGGCAGGCCCGATCACCTGCGCGACCGGCGCTCCTTCCATAACCACCAACGCCGGCGACCTACTGGGTAATCTGAACGCCATCAAGGCACCCTCCTGCAACGACGCCGCATTGCGGGTGCTCGGCCTTTCCTTTGCGGGCTGGAATGTCATCGCAAGCATTGCACTTGCGGCAGTCGCCTTTTTTGGCGCGAGCCGTAAAAGCTGGTAAGCGGAAAAACCTCTTCGCAGTCCTGAACGGTCAGGGCTGGAGTTCGGTATCCCAGTAGAGATAGTCCATCCAGCTTTCGTGCAGATAGTTGGGCGGGAACAACCGTCCGTTATTGTGCAGATCCTGAACCGTCGGCTGGAAAGGCTTCTGCGCCGGGAACATGCCCGCCTGCTTGGGAAGCTTGCTGCCTTTTTTAAGGTTGCAGGGAGAGCACGCCGCAACGACATTGTGCCAGGTGGTTTCACCGCCATGCGCGCGGGGAATGACGTGGTCGAAGGTCAATTCGTCCCGCGTGCCGCAATACTGGCATTCGAACTTGTCCCGAAGGAAAACGTTGAAGCGGGTGAAGGCGGGGTTGCGGGTGGGCTGCACATAGGTCTTGAGGCTGACGACGCTCGGCAGCCGCATGGAAAAGCTGGGGGACGACACCGCGTGATCATATTCTGCAATGATGTTCACACGGTCTAGAAAGACGGCCTTGATCGCGTCCTGCCAGGACCATAACGACAAGGGATAATAACTCAGTGGCCTGTAGTCTGCGTTCAGAACGAGCGCCGGCAGGGCCTGTGGTGAAACTGCAATCGTCAAGGGCTTCTCCTGAGCGATTCGGCATCTGCACTTGTATATTAGGTCCGTTGTTACAGGATTGTGAAGCCTATAAATGCAGCGGCGAAGAGCTTAATTTTTGAGCCGTAAAATGGCCTTTTTTGCATTCCTGACGATCGAACAGCACGGTGACACCTCCTGGCGTTGTGACACCGCTGGCCGATGCGGCAGGAAGGCGATTCGGACCTTCGCCAGGCACAAATCCTTCTCACACCGGATGCACTATCGGTGATATGATTACCCCCGACGGACGACTGGAAAATCAATGCGCGCCGGGCATGGCAAATGTGCGGCGGCGGCATTCACCATTTCCGTCAATGGAGGAAGGGGCATGAGGTTGGGCAGGCAACAAGCGGCAGCATTGCGGGGCGGCCTGGCGGCCGGCGTCCTGACCGCCATCATCTGCCTCTCCGTGGGCGCCCGTGCCCAGCAGTATCAGAATTTCGAAGTGACGCCGGATGGCCGCGGCGGGGCGCAGGGAACGATCGGCGGGCGCAATTTCGAAGTTTACCGAAATTACGACCGGCCGCCGGCAAGCCGCGCCTCCCCCGAGACCCGGCGTGAACTCAGGCGGGCTGTCCCGCAGCAAACCTGTATTGGCGACACCGAGGGCAGAACCCGATGCAGGTGAGCGCGAACCCGGCTTTCCGGCTGTTTTCAGCGCGCTGTAACAAAATTAGATTTCGTTAAAATGCAATCTATCGACTTAAACGGCCCGCAAGAATGGGTCGCTATGGTGCCAGGCACAAGACAAGACAATTGTGCAGGGGCAAGGACATGGCGAAGAGAACAATCCGTCTGGCAAAGATTTTTGCCGTCGCTGCCGTCGTGGCGGCAAGTGTTGCAACAACGGCATCGGCAGTCCAGCTTGGTGGCCTTGCCCAGACGCCCGGCGCTTCGCGGCCCGGCCAGTTCATGACCACGAGCCGTCCAACCATCGCACCCATTGCCTTTGCGAAATTCTGTGAAAACGCCGCCGACCAGTGCCTCCGGATTGGCGACCGCGATGCAGTGGAACTGAGCAAGCAGAAGCGCACGGAACTCCAGCGCATCAACGCCGAGATCAACACCTCGATAATCTATGCCAGCGAACAGGACGGCGAAGACGACTGGAAACTGAACCCGGCAAGCGGCGACTGCGAAGATTTCGCGGTGACCAAGCGGCAACGCCTCCTGCGCGCCGGCTGGCCTTCAGGCGCCCTGCGCATCGCCACAGCCCGCACGACGGATGGCATAGGACATGCCGTTCTGGTCGTCAGCACCAGCCAGGGCGATCTGGTGCTGGATAACCGCACCAATGTCGTCAAGCCATGGAAAGCGGTGGATCTGAAATGGATCAAGATCCAGTCGCACGAGGACCCGCGTGTCTGGCTGAAACTCTAGAACACTGTTTCAGGCTGAAGCCGCCCTTTCGGAGGGCAGCCATTTCGGTTAACGGTTTAAGGCGCCGTATCTTTCGACCATCAAAACGGGTATCCTTTCCCAGCAGAATCGGCGCGTCAACGCAGCTTTGGCGGGCAATGCGACAGCCGCCTTCAACGCTCTTGACCTTGTGCGGGAGAGACAGTATCGGCAGCTATGCCCAAGGTGCTCAACTGGATTCGCGGTCGTAAACAACCAGCCTCCCGCGACGACCGGAGGCGGCGCAGAATTGACCTTGGCGACAAGCCGGCCTCCTTCCCGATCTATGCCATCGGCGACGTGCATGGCAGTCTTGACCTGCTGTTGCAGGCGGAGCGGAAAATCCTTGCCGATCTGGGGCACGACCCTTCTCCCGCGCTGGTCGTTCTCCTCGGCGACTATGTCGATCGCGGGCGCGATTCCCGTGGCGTTCTCGAACATTTGCTGCAGCCGCCGCCCACGCCGCTGCGCCGCATTGCGCTTTGCGGCAACCATGAGCAGCTCTTCCATGACTTTCTCGAAAATCCGCAGCAGAATATGCACTGGCTCGACTTCGGTGGCCGCCAAACGCTTTTATCCTACGGCGTCGATATCGAATATTTCCTGCTAAAGGGGCGCCTGAGACTGCAGCCATTCAGGGACGCCCTGCTCGGCGCAATTCCGCAAACCCACCGCCAGCTTTTATCCAGCCTGCCGATCTACGCCCGGATAGGACCCTATATTTTCGTGCATGCCGGCTTGAGACCGGGATTGCCGCTGGAGGCGCAGACGGATGAGGACATGCTCTGGATCCGGGAACCGTTCCTGTCGCAAGGGGCCGGGCTGGACCTCGTCGTCATCCACGGCCACACGCCGGTAACCGAACCGGAAACCGGCCCGCAACGGATCGGCATCGACACGGGTGCATTCACCACGGGCAGGCTTACCGTTCTCAGGCTTTCGGATGCGGGCTTGCACCTAATAGGCTAACCCAGGTATTTCTGTACCTACAAAAATCTTGCATATATCGCCAATTTATTGTACGTACAAAATATGAAAATCACTTATTACGAAACGAAGCGGCTGACGAATATCGAGAAGCATGGCCTCGATTTTGCCGATCTGACGATAGAGTTCTTTGCAAGCTCTATCGTTCTTCCCGCCAAGGAAGACCGCTTTATGGCTATAGGTGAGTTTCAGGGTCGCATCATCGTTGCGGTGGTGTTCAGCCCGCTAGGTTCGCAGGCCCTGTCCGTCATTTCCATGCGGCCAGCCAGCACCAGAGAAAGGAGGCTCTCATGCCCGTAAAGTTTTCTTCGAAACGCCCGCTTACCAATAAGGAAGAAGCTGAGATTCAGAAAATGATTGCGTCCGATCCGGACGCCGCCGAAGTTACCGATAAAGAGATGGCGCAAGCCAAACCGTTCGGGGCGGTTTTTCCTGACCTTGCCAAGAGCATTGATCGGGAAATTGCGCGCCGTGGCAGGCCAAAGGCGGATGCACCGAAAACGCCGGTTACGATCCGTCTCGATCCTGATTTAGTGGAGCACTACAAAGCCATGGGCAAGGGCTGGCAGTCACGCATCAATAGCGACCTGAGAAAGCTATCCGGTCTTCCCTGACCACTCGAACGCTCAAAGCCGCCCCGCCTGCGTTAGACCGCGCGACCAAGAGAAGACTCGATGGCGGCATCAAGGTCTGGTTTCAACCAGCCTACCTGGCGCTCAGAATATCATCGAGGACCGCCATTTGCTGGCGATTCCATTCAACGGCGTCCTCAAACGCCCTGTTTCCCAGTTCGTGCCGCTGATCGCGGCTGGAGGCGAGCTGCAGGATCGCGTCGGAGAAAGCCCGATGGTCATTATCTTCCACAATGACCACGCCACGCCGGTATCGCTCCGAAAGGCCCCTCACACCTGTGCGGGTGCTGATCGTCGGAACACCGGCAGCCAGGGCATCGAGCAGTTTTATATTGATGCCCGTTCCGAGCGTGATGGGATTGATGGAGAGTGGCGCGCGCGCGAAGGCGTCCTTCAGATTACCCACGCGACCGAGCTTGAGAATACCCTCTCCGTCTTCGATCTTGCCGCATATGCCGCCCGCCAGAACCAGACGAATATCCGGCCGGGCCGCCCTGACCAGCGGCATGACGTTTTGCACGAACCCCTTCAGGGAAATAATGTTGGCGTCGTTGCCGGAACCGAGGAACAAGAAGTCGCTCGGCGTGAAGTCTTCCACCCTTTCACCGAGATCGAGAATATGGCTGACGGTCGCAACAACCGGCGGCTCTGCCCCCAGCCGCTGCCTGAACGTCCGCTCCTCTTCCTCCTGAATGGCGACAACGACATCCGCACGGCGGAAAGCCTTGCTTTCCATTTTCGGCGGAACGGAAAACCAGTATCCGTATTTGTTCGCGGTATTGACGAAAGCCCTGTGTCGGTCGGCGAAGGAATCATGAGTGTCGAGAATGCGCAGCACACCCTTCGGCAACCCCAGGAACGCCCGCGAATGAAAGGCATATTCGACAATGACGGCATCGAGACCAAGCCGGCGCTGAAGGTCCCGAACCTGCCGGCCGATTTCCGGGTAATAGAACTCGTCGAGGTGATTATAAAAACCGCTGTCGTGACCGGAAAGGCGGTGGACCTTTCGGACGGCTCGAAACGCTATGACTTCAGCTTCGAAACCCAGATCCCCGATAAGCCGTGTTTCAAAGCGGTTTCGCTGCCGTGATACGAAATGCAGGCGTCCGGAACCGAATTCCGCTTCATGCGTGGCCGGATCGAAATCGGCGGCAATCGGGGTATCAATATAGACGAAATGCACCTCATGTCCCAGGCTGCGAACCGCACGTGTCAGCTGGAGAATCCGGCTGCGATTGCCCTCTGACGCAGGAACGGCGGGAATGGCTGAGACGAAAGCAACTTTCATGAGAACGATTGATTCTGTTTTGGAAAGGACTCGAAAATCTGAAAATTGTTTTTTGACAGACTGAGAACATCAGGCAGTTTCCGCTTGACCTGCTCGCGAAGGTCATCCGCATTCTCGACGAACTCCATCAAGGCATTCCTTATTCCGTCATCGCTATAGAAGGCGGAGGGAGCGAGCAGTTCTGACGAAGATAGGGCGAAATGCTGGTATAGCCCTTCGAATTTCCCCTGATAGGCGATGCATATGACCGGAACGCCTTTACCCAGCCCTGCTATTGCGAGATGCATACGCCCACTGACAATTCCATCCAGTTGCGCTGCAATGCCCTTGAGAACGGACGCGGACCACTTGCCGTTCAGATATCGAACCCTATCTGCCAGCGAATCTGGAACCTGCCCGGCAATCGCCTGAAGGCAAAATTGGTCACCGAAACCCTCCCGGTAATCATGCGGCATAAGCAGCCAGCAGACAGGTCGTGCATCCGCCACAAAGTGCAATGCCTCGGCTCCCCGCTTGATGATGGTATCGACCTGGCTGCGATCAGCATTTTTGAACAGCATGGGATGCAGGTTGAAGCCCATCACCCTGTATCCCTCGTCACGTTTCCGTTTGATCCAGGCGACGGTATCCTCATCCGGTTCTGAGGCAACAAGGCTGAACGCCGAATCGGCGACCAGTACCGCGTTTGTCCTGGCGAAGGATTGCAGGCGGCTGAGGGAAACCGGATCGCGCACATTAATCGAGACGTCGGGATGCAAGGCGCTATAAAACATAGCCAGAGCGGGATGAGGCGCTTGATTGAAACTGAAACCGAGGATGACATTTTTTATCCCGGCAGCCGCAGCCAAATCAGCACTTGCCAAGAGTTTTGCGCTGACCAACGGATGGTAATATCCATCCATGACATCCGCCCCAACCACCACGACGCAATCGTACCGCCGCGCTTCAAAGTGGTTACCCAGTGCTCCGGCAAAATCAATTTCGCCAAAGAGATCGACGGGATTAAACCCCCTCTGGCGAACCAAGTCCGCGGCATCTGTTCCCTCGACCAATATATCGACTTCGACATCAGGATTTCTTGCGCGAGCATGCTGAACTGTCGCGGTGATCATGGCATCATCACCGATAGAGCCAAAAACGGAATAGGGATCGCAGGCGACAATCAAAACCCGATTTATATGATCTCCACCGGGGAGTTTTTTTATACGCCGCTTCTGCTCCTGCAGCGCGTGAAAGAAGTGACGAATGGCAACATCCTGATTGCGGCGTTCATTGTACTTCACCCATTCACGATGCAGCGGCGCGGGAATGATTTTTTTTATGAGCTTACGCATTCACTTCCTTCCGTGGGAGTACCTTGCTCGTGACGAAAAGAACGGCCGACCGCGCCTGCGTTCGGGCAACCAGCGCTATGAGCAAAAAATAAGTTAAGACGAAAATGGATCCGAGCAGTATTGCAGACATGAAATCGCCTAAACCCAGGGCGGCAATTTCAGCGCGCATCCATTGAACAATGACAAAGCAGAGACCGCTGGTGGCAAAACTCGGCAGAAGCAGAGACATTATTCTTCGGAGCGGCACGCCCAATTCGCGCGAAACATAAAAGAACGTAAAAGGCGTGGAAGCAAGCTGGCCAAATACGTAAACAATAACGAGTTCATCGATACTGCTTGTCGGTATGAAGACAATCATCAGAATTGTGGCAATCGATTTGACGGCGCCGGCAATCAATACCTTGTTCGGGCTGCCGCGTGCGGAGAGAAACGGGCCGTTTTGAAATTGTACACATTGTAAAGCACCGAGAAGCAGCAGGGGTCTCGCGATCTCATCTGCTCCTTGCCACTGCGCCCCAAACAAAACGCGGCAAATCTCCGGCGTCAATGCCGCAAAAAGCACAAAGGCTGGTGTCGAGACAATTGCGGATATTGCGATCAACTGCTTGTAAAGTTCCGCCATGCGTTCGCGCTCGTGCGAGACGCGCGAAAGCACCGTCAGCGACACGTCATAAAGTGCCGACTGAAGCAATTGCATGAGAAGTTGATAAAGGCGGCTGCCGACGGTGTAGAGGCCAAAGAGCGCGACCCCGTAACGCCCCAGGATCATGAAATCGATCAGGCGCGTGGCCGCGAAATCGACAATGCGAAGGCCGAGCGCCGACGAACCGAAGCGAAGCAGTTCGACGAAGGTGCCGGGGTTGAGAGTGGTGCCCGGCAGCCAGTGCGGCTTTCGCCAGAGCCAGATCAGCGTGACGATGGTGGCGACATAGGTCTGCACGACAAGGCTCCAGACGCCCATGCCCATGAGCGCGAAAACAATCGCCACGCCGCCGCCGACGATGTTCGATATGAATGTTCTGATTGCCAGCGGCTTGAAAGCCAGTGCGCGGCGATAATTCACCTCCTGAAACATCGATGCCGTGTTCAGCGGCAGCAATATGCAGATAGCCACGATCACCGGCGCCAGCCCTTCGACCTCAAACCAGCGTTCCAGTTCCGGTGAGAACACGCAGACGGTAATGGCCAGCACCGTTGCAACCGCAACCGAGGCATAAAAGGGCAGATTGACGTCGCCGGGTTCCAGGTTGCGTTTCTGCACGATCGCATCCGCGAATCCGAACTCCGACACCATCTGGATCAGCATCAGCACCAGCCCGGCGGTTGCGACCATGCCGTAATCGGTGGGGCTGAGGAAACGGGCCAGAACGATGAAGAGAATGGAGGTGAAAAGCTTGCCACCCCAGTTCTGGACGATGGACCAGAACACGCCTTTCAGGGCAGCATTGCCTATCGACGCAGCTTCGGACATCAATCCACCAACCGTAAAACCGGCCGCGTCGACGCAACATGCGCAGCGACCGCAAAATAGTCTAAGCCCAGGCCGTGAAAGCGGAGGCTGCCCTTATTGCTTCCCACCATATGCTCTCTCCTTCGAAGAAAACCGCTTCAACGGACCGGGTCCGTTGCCGGTTAAGATGCACGCAGGGTTCGGCTTTGCCTGTAGCGCGTCAGGACGTCCTCGTAGAGCTTCACGTAATTCTCACCCACTCGCCGCGAGGTGGATTCCTCGACGATGTTTCCGAAATCCGCTTCCGTCGGCAATTCTTCGCGCGAGAGCGTCAGCACGCGGCGGATACGGGCAGCAAGGTCGCTGGCGTTGCCCGGCTCGAACAGCCAGTCATGGTTGGTCTCGCCAATCAGCTCCGGAATGCCGCCGGAGGCTGCGCCGATGACCGGCACGCCCATGGCATAAGCCTCGTAGATCGTGCGTGGCGAAGGCTCCGCCCAGAAGGAAGGAACTATGAGCACGTCGATCTCGTCGAGAAACTCTTTCGGTTTCGCCCAGCCGACGAATTCGATCGGCAGATCGCCGGCCTGAGCCGTGAAGCGTTCGATGGAATCGTCCATCGCATGGCCGGCGACCAGACAGCGCCAGTTGCCGTGACCGATTTCCTTGAAGGCATCGACCATGTTGCCGACGCCTTTTTCCGTATTGATACGGCCGATATAACCGAAGGTCAGCGGCCGGCCAGTGCGGTCGATCTGCCGGCGGGCGACGGGATCGCCCTCGGGAACCGTGCAGGAATAAAAGATGACGCGGCGCAGGCTTTCCGGAATGTGGTGGAAAAGCCCGTGATTGACATGCGTCTTGAGGATTTCCGTGCCGACGCTTGCGACAGCACCGATATAGCGCTGGGTGAATTTCTTGGTGAAATTCACCGCCTGGCAGCCGAGATGTATGTGCTCGCAGGGCTTGCCGCCCTTGAACATGGCGGCATTGCCGCACAGGAGATCATATTCGCAGATCGTGTGAACGATCGGAATGCCGCGCTTATGCGCCGCCCGCCACACCAGCGTCGTCACATCCAGAAGCGAGTGGGTGTTGAGAACGTCAGGTTTGAAATCGTCGAGAACGGCTTCGAACTGCTTTTCGACGTCGAAATTCCACTGCTGCTTGAGTTTCTGCATGCGCCGCTGCTGCGGCGAATATTGCGGCCAGTCCTCGAGCCAGAAATCGTTATTGTGGAACATGCGGTAGACGGAGACGCCGTTGCGCATGGTTTTCGGTTCGGCCTGCCGCTCGATACAGGCGGCGCCGACGGTATGTCCCATGGAAACGAGTTCCTCGGCGAGATGTTCGACCGAGCGTTCGCATCCACCAACGATATGCGGCGGATAAAGGCTGCTAAGATGGAGAATTCTCATGCGGATACGCTCTGTTTTCCTTCATCGAAAATCTATGGCGTCCATCCCGGGCTCGTTCGTCTCCCTTCACTCCAGGAGACCAGTGAGACATCTGCGAAAATAAAAGAGCCGGAGCAGAACTAATGTTTGAAAATATGAATTACCAAAATCTACTTTTCAAAAAGCACGGGAATCGACGCTATTTCAAGTGATTTTTTTCGCGGCGCGGCAAAAGCCATGCGGTGTTGCGAAAAGAACCGGTCTCGTGTTACGGTTTAGCCACTTTAAAGTGCAGGCGATCGGGGGAAATCGGTTGCATTGCTGCTCGTGATTATATTCCAGTTGATAATATCTGTTTTATTTCAAACACATAGATTTCAAGGCAATTATAGATGCCGAAAACTTCCAGGACATTCTGATCTCAACGTGTTGAGAGGCATCATCGCCATTTAAGCGGTGACGTCCATGTGATGACGTCTGGTTTATATTTTCTTCGGAGATACCAGGAGGCGCAGATGAATGGAAAAACGCCGATAGCCATGGGCAGCCTGACACGGCGCAACCTGCTTTCAGCCGCGCCGCTTGCATTGGTCGCCGCCTCCGGTTTGCAGGCCATTCCCGCACGGGCGCAGACGGTTGCTTCGGCCAGTACCGAAGTCTTTCTGGACAGCGTAGGGGTGTGCGGCCACTTCACCCGCCCCACGGGCATCTATCCGGAACAGTTCGAGCGGATCGTGCCCGAACTCGAAGCACTGGGTGTCCGGCATTTGCGCGATGACGGGCTCATCACCACGAGAGACAGTCGCGACAGCCCCGTCTTTCGGCGGCTGCGCCGGATCGTAGCGGCAGGCGTTCGCCTCACCATCATCTGTTACGACAATCTCAACCCTTACGTTTCCACGCCGCTCGACAGGCTGGCGGATTTCTACGACTGGTGTGACGCGGGTATCGATATTTTCGAGGGCAGCAATGAGCCTAACCTGACGAAGGACCCGCAAAATGCTCCGCGTATTTCGGCGGAGCATCAGGCGGCGCTGCACGACACCATCCGCTCGGTTCCGCGCCTGAATGCGGTGCCCGTTGCGGCGCCAAGCTATGTCCTGTCGAACAGAGCGCTGGCGCTGGACCTGAAAAATGCCTGCGACTACGGCAATATCCACGCTTATGCCGGGATGGAGCACCCCGAAACCACGGGTCCGGGGGCGCTCTCGAAATCCATCGCCGCTTCGGCGCATATAGCGGCCGGCAGGCCGGTGCTCGCCACGGAAATGGGCTACCATACCTCGCTGCAAACCAAGACATTTCATTTCCCCGTCACCGAAGGCATCAAGGCGCGCTATATGCCGCGCATGCTGCTCTGGTGCTTCATCAGCGGTATCCGCCGGTCCTACATCTATGAAATGGTTTCAAGCTTCGCCGCCGATCAGACAAACCCGGAATCCTCCTTCGGCCTCCTGCGCCACGATCTGAGCCGCACCCCGGCTTACGGGGCCGTTCGCGCCCTTCTTTCCCTCTGCAGGGCAGAACGGCAAACCGGACCGGAGGAACGACAGCTCGATTTCCTCACTGCCGATTCCCAAAGGTTGTCGCTTCATCTGGCGAGACCGGACGGTGCTTTGCTCGTGCCTGTCTGGCTTGGAATTTCCGGCTGGCAATGGCCGGCCCGCATCGAAAACCCGCCCGCCGAACGGGTTGCGACATTTTCGGTGGCCGGCCAGCATAGTCAGGTTATCGCACACCGTTTCCGCGATGACGGCTCCGTTAGCCAGCAGACAATCACACAGGAAAGCGGACAATACCGGCTTTCGGTCAGCGACCAGCTTACGGTTCTGGAAGTTTTCTGAATGGCGCGGAGGAAATGCCGCACCGCAAAATTGTGTGTATCGCGTCCGTCCATTGCATGATAGCCTGCTTGAATACTGGACTTCTGGCCCCGTAAGAGCGGCCGCAATATAATACCAAATATATCTTTATTTTTATAGATTGACGATGATGAAAAACTTTAAAGAAGCGCCCGCTGCAGGGGCGCAACGTCTTGATGTTCTTCAGGTGATGCGCGCCCTCGCGGCAACCATGATTGTTGCGCTGCACGCGGACGTGAACTGGCAATTCACGCTTTTCCCACTGCATCTGCTGAGGCTTGGCGGCGGTGTCGACCTGTTTTTCGTCATTTCCGGCTTCGTCATCGTTTATGCATCCCGGCCCTATTTCGCCGCAACAGGCGGTCGTTCCGCGTTTCTGCTGCGCCGGTTCCTGCGCATCGTCCCGCTTTACTGGTTTGTGCTGACCCTGCGGCTTGCCATGGCCGCTAGCGTGACCATTATCAGTGCAAAAGCCTTTCCGCCGTTACAGTCGATCCTCACCTCCTACCTGTTTATTCCCTATGACAGCATGGGTTATGGCGACGCCTATCCGTTTCCGCTGATCGATCTCGGCTGGACGCTGAATTACGAGATGTTCTTTTACATCGTTTTCGCAGCGTTCATCTTCCTGCCGCTGGAGCGGGCGGTATTCACGACAGCCGGCGTGCTGTTTGCCGCCGTCATGATCGGCTCCGCCTTCGATCTCGGCCTGCCGTTCAGCTTCTGGTTCCAGCCGATCATTCTCGAATTCGTCGCAGGCATGTTCATTGCGGTCCTCTTCCTGCGAGGCGTTCGCCTACCGCCCCTGCTCGGGCTTGCAACGGCCCTGTGCGGCCTGGCGATCTGGATGCTGACCGATCTGAGCAGGATCGGATTCCAGTGCGATCCCGGCTGTTATTCCTTTTCGCGGCTGCTGGTTTTCGGCGGCGGCGCGATTTTGCTGATGGCGGCGGCGACCTTGACCAGAAACATCTCCCTGCCCCGTTTCGCATGGCCGCTGGCAAAACTCGGCGATTCTTCCTATGCGCTTTACCTGCTGCACCCGTTTATTTTCCGGGGCTTCAAGATTGCGCTCGGCGGCGTTACTTTCCCGCCCGAGTGGAGCAACCTCGTTTATCTCGTCATCGTCGTCAGCACCGTCGCCATAGCCCACACCTTCCACGTCCTTGTCGAAACGCCGGCCAATATCTGGCTGCGTGACCGGCTGATAACATCGCCACGGAAAGTCGCCGTGTCATGAACAAACCGGAGAAAGGCAAGGCGGCCGTTAACAATAGCTGAGGGTTTCCGCCGCAGGTTTATTTTAGCGCTTGATCCTTTGCTTGGGCTGTGCGATTTAAAAAGAAATTTTAGATGTTGGGTAACCTTGCCCGGCATTGGATGTATTTAAAGTCGTATTTTAAAAGATTTGGAGAGTTGGATGCCCCGCATTCGTAACGGCTCGATGCTCGTTGGTGCGATGTTTATTGCCAGCATGGGTCTCTTTTCCGCTGTCGCAAACGCACAGAACGTGGAAACCGCACCGCCGGCCGCACCGCAGCAGGCGCCCTCGGTTGAGAGCGCCGCAACAGGCGCGCCCGTCAAGGCCGCCGATGAAACCACCGCTGCATTTCTGAGCCGCGTCAACACCACCAATCCGGACACGGTTTCGATTGCCGCAGCGGAACTGTTCAAGCAGTCTCCGACGCAGGGAATGATCATGGATCTGGTCACCATCGCTTCCAGCACGGATGCGGCAACGGCCGACGTAACCGGAAAAGTGACGAGCGGGTTTCCGATCATCGCCGTTTCCACCAGCGCGGCGCAGTTCTCCGAACAGCTGTCCGGCCTCATCCTGAGTGACTCCGGCCAGTTGCCCACCATCGTCGCACTGGCCCAGAAGGTCGGCAACAAGGACTTCTCCGAAGTCGTCGGAGAAGGTCTGGCGCTTGCCCACGCCACCGCGATGAGGAACGGCAACACGATACTCGCAGCCGCCATCCAGTTGCAGACAAAGGGCGCCAACGTGCCCGCCGATCTGCTGATCGCCTTTAGCGAGAATATCGAGGGAACGGCTGCCGGTCCGGCCGCCCCTGCGGCTGCCGCAGCGGCGGCCTCGCCGATCGGCGGCGCCGGTTCCTCGCCGGCAAACGCCAACAGCATCGGCGGCTCGGGAACGGCAGGCGCCGCAGAGGGAACCGCTCAGGCGGGTGGCGGCAGTGCACCCGTAGGCGGCGGCGGCGGCAGTGGCGGAACGACAGGTGGCAGCGGCACGTCCTTCACCACGATCAATAATTTCTTCTCGACCGGCAGCACCACCACGCCTGTCAGCACAAGTCCCGTTTGAGTTTGGCTTTATCGCCTTTCCCGTGAGGAAGGCTGCCGCCAGTTCTGTGATGCAACCGTGACTTGGCGGGCCCTGCGCCCGCCGAAAAGAGCGAGGCTGACAGTTGTTACAAAGGCACGATCCCCTGACGATGGCTGACTACGATAAAAGCGGGCTGACGGCCGAATTTATCGATATCGACGCCGTTCTTGCGATGATCCGCCGGCAGTGGCGCATCGTGCTCGCCGCCGTCGCAGTCGCCGGGGCAATCGGCCTCGCTTTTGCCGCAACGGCCGTTCCGATCTATTCGGCGACGGCGACCCTGCTGATCGACCGCAACAACAGCCAGATTGTCGAACAGCTTTCGACGATCGGCGGCGTCATAGAGGATGAAGCTTCCATTCTCAGCCAGGTAGAGGTCCTGCAATCGGAAACCATCGGGCTTGCCGTTGTCGATAGTCTCAACCTCACGGAAAATCAGGAATTCAGGGCAACACGCGCATCACTTCTAAGCTCGATATTCGGCACCGTCCGCTCGCTCGTCAATGTTTCGCAATGGTTCTCGCCAGCGAAGAAAAAAGAGGCGGTGGTTGACGATGGAACCCTGAAGAGATCGCTGTCGGACCAGCTGCTCAACGGCCTCAGCGTCAAGCGCATCGGCCGAACCTACGCGCTTGAACTCACCTATAATTCGACATCGCCGGTTCTCGCGGCGCAGATCGTCAACGCCGTGGCCTCGGCCTATCTGGTGGACAAGCTGAATTCCAAATACGAGGCGACGCGGCGGGCCAGCGACTGGTTGTCCGACCGTATTGCCGAGTTGCGCCAGCGGGCGCTCGAAACCGATCTGGCCGTGCAGAAGTTTCGCGCCGAACATAATCTGATCTCGACCGGCAATGACGGCCTGCTCTCCGATCAGCAGCTGGCGGAATCCAACAGCGCGCTGATTTTGGCGCAGTCGGAAACGGCCAGGGCGCGGGCGCGGGTGCAACGCATCGAACATATTCTCGCCACCGACGATGTCGATGCGGTCGTTACCGATATTCTCGACAGCTCGGTCGCCAACGATCTGCGCAAAAAATATCTCGAAGCCTCCAAGACTGAGGCGGAAATTACCAGCAGGCTCGGCAGCAACCACATTCAGGCGGTGCGTCTGCGCAATGAAATGCAGGAATACCGGCGGTTGATGTTCCAGGAAATCAGCCGCATCGCGCAAAGTTACAAAAGCGATCTGGAAGTCTCCGAAGCAAGGGAAAAATCGCTCGCCGAAAGTGTCGCCAAGGCGACCGACATCAGCAACTCGGCCAGCGAGACACAGGTTCAGCTGCGCGAATTGCAGCGCGAGGCCGAAACCTACAAGAATATGTACCAGACCTTCCTGCAGCGATATCAGGAAGCGATGCAGCAGCAATCCTTCCCCGTGACGGAAGCGCGCGTGATTTCCAAGGCGATGCCGCCCAGAATTCCGAGCAAGCCGAATAAAACCATGATTTTGGCCCTGTTCATGATCATGGGCGCCGCAGCCGGCGGCGGCATTGCCGTGTTCCGCGAATTCCGGGATCGTTTTTTCCGCACCGGGGAACAGGTTCGAGACGTTCTCGGGCTGGAATTCCTCGGCAATACCCCTCTCATCCAGAACAAGGCCATAGTGGAAGATCAGGAAGGCGGCCATCCGGCCCTGACGCGCCCCACCAGCGTTGCGCGCTACGCGGTCGACCATCCGCTCTCCTCCTTCGCCGAAACCCTGCGCAGCACCAGGCTTGCCATCGATCTCGGCATTCCCGCCAAAAGCGGAGCGCGGATTGTCGGTGTCGTCTCGGCCTTGCCGAGCGAAGGGAAATCAACGATCTCCATCAATCTGGCTCAACTGCTCGCCGGTCAGGGTGCGCGGGTCCTGTTGCTGGATGCCGATATTCGCAATCCCGGCGCCACGCGCGCCATGGCGCGTCACGCGAACGAGGGCCTGCTCGAAGTATTGCTGGAAGGCCGCAGCGTGCAGGATGTGCTGCTTCGTGACGAAAAGACACGTCTCGCTTTCCTGCCCACGGTGGTCAAACAGCGTGTCCCTCATTCCTCGGAACTGCTGACCTCGGCGCAAATGCACAAGCTCCTGGCCGAAGCTAGCAATGCTTTCGACTATATCATCGTCGACCTGCCCCCGCTCGGGCCTGTGGTCGATGCCCGCGCCATGGCGGGGCGGATCGACGGTTTCATCTTCGTCACCGAATGGGGCAAAACCGCCCGCAGGGCGGTGCGAAACACGGTGGAGAATGAGGTTCATATCCGCAAGAAGTGCCTCGGCGTCATCCTCAACAAGGTGGACACCGAAAAGCTGAAGCTTTATCGCGCCTATGGTTCGAGCGAATATTATCATTCGCGCTATACACGATATTACCATGACCAGACGTGATGGCGTGATGCGCCTGCGGAAAATCCTCGCGGTCGTACCGGTCCTCGTCATTTCCATCTTTGTCCTGTCCGTCGCGGCGCATGCCTTTTCGCAAAGCCGGCGTTTTTCCGATATTGTCGCATTGGCGCGTATCGCCGACGACAATAATGGCCTCGCGCCTGATCTCCTTGCGGAAACTGTCCCTGAACTTCAGCCCATCGTTAGCGAAAAAATCTGCCGTTCGGATATCGTCAAAGCCGGACTAAGGCTCGTTCTAGCCGATCTCGATGCAAATGGCGTCGATCCGGCATCCGATTCCGGCGCGGCGCGTCTCGGTTTTGCCGAGACCTTTATTCGCCATTCGCTCTCTTGTTTTCCCGCAAATGGCGATGTCTGGCTGCGTCTTGCCATGGTTCGCTCGCTGCGCAACGCCTCGCCCATGGAAGTCGCCGTGCTGATGAATTTCTCCCAGCTCTATGGACCTGCCGATGCCAATCTGATCCGTGGGCGTTTCGTGATGTGGCAGCAGTTTCCGAAGAACACCTTGCCCGAGGCCGAGGCGGCCCGCGAGGCGGACACGGCCGTCGTCTGCGGCAGACAGGGAGAAATCCTGCGATGGACACTGGCGGAAGTCTGCCCAAAGCCACCGCCGGCAGACACAAAACGTCCCGCGCCGCTGTCATGATCTGAAATAATGAAACGGCTGGGCCTCGTCGATATTCGCGGCATAGCCACCACAAACAATTCTGACAAAGCCCAAAGATATGTCGCTCACCGAAGCCCGATCAGAACCGCTCTCCTCCTCGCAACCCTCACCGGTGGCGGTTCGGGACTATGTCCGGCCGGTCGCAATAGTCGCATTCTGGGCAATATTTCTGCTGGCGCTTCTCAATAGGGGCGCAACGGAAATAGAAAGTCGCATCGTCGTCACGGCCGGGATCTATCTCCTGCTGGTGCCAGCAATCCTCCTGTTCGGACCACCGAAGGCCGGTGCGGGCAAGGTACTCGCGGCAGCCTGCCTTTTATTGGGAGCGCTCATCGTTCAGGTGCTGTTGCAGACCTCCTCCATACCCGGCATCGCGCGCCTCAATCCGGCATGGTCCATCGCCGCCATGTTCATGCAGAATGCGCCAGCCGCCACAATCTCGCTGACGCCTGCGGATGACCGGCTCGGCCTCATGAGCGCCGCCCTGCCCTTCGGCGCCTTCATGGCCGGCCTCGTGCTTTTCGATAGCGACGAGCGTGCGGCAAAGACGCTGCGATGGTTCGCAATTGCCGGTGGCTGGCTCGCGCTGTTTTCCATCGTGCAATTCGTGCTTTTCCCCGAAGCTCTCGGCCTCATCCAGAAGCGCTTCTACCTCGGCAGCCTTACCGGCCTTTTTGTCAACCGCAATACCGCCGCGACCTTCTTCGGTCTCATCCTTCTCACGCTCGCCGCACTATTACACAAAAGCCTCCTCGCTCCGGATTGGGCCAAGGTAAAGGCGCTCGTGGCAAATCGCCTGACCGTGCCGGCGGAGCAGAAACAGCTTATCCGCAGGGCCGCTTTTCTCGCTGTCCTCGCGGGCTTTTGTTTCATCGCGTTAATGTTGACGGGATCACGTGCGGGGATCGGCTCAAGCCTCGCAGCGCTGATTGTCCTGATCCTGCTGATTGTCTTCAACTCCCCCGCCAGAGCCGGCCGCAATGGAGCCTCCAGCCGGCGCAGGCAGCGCGGGACGAGACGTCGTGCCGCGCTCCTGATCGCAATCGCCATCGCCCTCTTCGCGCTTTTCGCCAACCGGGTGGCGCTTCGCATGGAAACGCGTTTGGAAGACGATATGCGCTTCTGCTACATGCCGGGCATCGCCCGCGCCATCGCCGACAATTGGCCGCAGGGGTCGGGCCTTGCAAGCTTTACGGAAGTCTATGCGCCCTATCATGTGGCGCGGTGCGGGGTGGACGCCGTCGTCACCCATGCCCACAACGTCTACGCCGAAGGGCTGCTGACACTCGGTGCGGCCTTCCCGTTTTATCTCGCTTTTTTTGTGCTCATCCAACTGGTGATTTTCGTTCGCGGGGCACTGAAACGCAGAAATTATCGTTATGCCTCTCATCTGGGCCTTGCCGCGCTGCTACTCGTCCTGCTGCATTCGACGCTTGATTTTTCACTGCAGATTCCAGGCTTTGCGATGGCCTATGCCGTTTTCCTCGCCCCGGTCGTCACGCTTTGCCTGAACCCGCCGGGAATGGAGCGGGAAGGCCGCAAACGGCGGAGACAATTTCCGGAAGACGCTGCAATGCCGGCGCCGGGCCATTCAGGCCAGACAGTACAAACGCCGCTTCGTCTGCAATAACGTATTTTACGAATGCAAAACAGGTTTCGTGATCTTGAACGCGCAGGAATTTGAGCATGCGGATATTGCAAGTAACCTCGCTGTTTTCTCCGGATCGGGTGGGCGGTGCTGAAATATTCGTGGAAGACCTTGCGCGTCGACTTGCGGATAAGGGGCACACCGTCGCGGTGGCCGCCATCTCGCGTGAAGAGCAGGCAGCACAACAACGCGACGGTTTCACCATTCACCGCCTCGGGCATACCACGCCGTTCTTTATCGGCGACTGGGGGCAACAACCGGAATGGAAGCGAAAATACTATAAGATCGCTGTGCAGCTGGATCCGCGCCTCGTTCGCCGGCTTGCGCGTGTCATCGATGATTTCCGGCCGGACGTGGTCAATACCCATTCGCTATCGGAACTGACGCCGCTGATCTGGCCGATGATTCGCAAGCGCGGCGTTCCGCTGGTTCATTCGCTGCATGATTTCACGAGCATGTGCACCAATGGTTCCCTGTTTCATGACGGGCATATCTGCGATGGCAGCAGCAAAAAATGCCGTGCCTTTTCTTATCTCCACCGGCGTTGCCAATGCGCACTCGATGCGGTCGCCGGCGTCGGTCGCGATATCGTCGAACGCCACGTGCGGGCCGGTTTTTTCACCCATGTTCCCGAAAACCGCCGCACGGTGATCTGGAATGCCATCTCACCGCCCGTTTCGCCAGAACCGCGCATTCCCCGCACGCCCGGCGAACCGCTGGTTTTCGGCTATCTGGGCCGCATCGAAGCGGCGAAAGGGGCTGACTTGCTGATAGAAGCGTTGCGGCTTTTGCCGCCGCAGGGCTGGCGGGCGGTCATGGCGGGCCGCGCGCCGGATGGCATCGAGGCCTATCAGCAAAAGGCAGCCGGCCTGCCTGTCGAATTTCCGGGCTATGTGGAGGCCGATCGTTTCTTCGCCGGCATAGATTGCCTCATCGTGCCGCCCCTATGGCCGGAGGCGTTCGGCCGCACCGTCGCTGAAGCCATTTTGCGCGGCATACCCGTCATCGGCTCAAATATTGCGGGTGTCGCCGAACAGATCGGCGCGGACAGGCCGGAACACCTGTTCGCCCCGGGCAATGCCGCCGAACTGGCCGCACGCATGGCAGAGGCGATGCGCAATCCCGCCATGCTTGCGGAAACACCTGAAACCCGGGAGCGAATTCGTCAAGGCGTTGAGCCCAAAGGGGTCGTCGCGGCGTATGAGAAGCTCTATGCGGATGTGTGCAAAACCGCATGACCGTGACGACAGCGTCCATCTTCAGGCTGCGGCCCCTTGCTTGAAAAGCCGCGCGTAGCTCTCCGCCGCCTTCCGCCACGAATATAATTTGCGGTTTTCATAACCCGCCTGGCGGAGATTTTCTGCCAGTTCCGGATTGTCCAAAAGTCGCTCAAGCGTGTCGACAAGGCTCTGAGCATCCGCCGGATCGAAGGTCAGGGCGCCTTCGCCGGCAATCTCCGGTGTTGCCGAACGATTGGAGCAGACGACCGGGCATCCCAGCTGCTGGGCTTCCAGCACCGGCAGGCAGAAGCCTTCATAAGTGGAGGGGACGCAAAGGCAGGCTGCGTGTCGGTAAAGTTCGGCCAGTTGCCGGTCATCTATGCCGGAAAGCCGGATCACCCGGCCCTGCAGCTCCGGATCGTCCAGCGCACCGGCGATTTCCTCCGCCTCGTCGCGGCCAACATGCACGATGCGCAAATCCGGCCATTTTTTACCGAGTATGGTAAAGGCTTTGCCCAGGAGAGCGAAATTCTTATTGGACGTCGCGTTTCCGACCGCCAGTATGTAGCGTCCGGGAACAGACGACACCGTGTCGAAAACCCCGGGATCGACATTCAGTGTGCTATCGGAATGAATGGTGATGCTCTTATCGGCAGCGGCTGGATAGAAACGCCCCAGATCCTTCTGCGTCGCTTCGGATACGCAGATGACCCGATCCGAACCGGCCATCATCAGCTTGAAGATGAAATCGGTCGTCAGGGTCGCCCGCCAGCCGATCTGTTCGGGAATCGTTTTGAAATAAAGATCATGAACAAGGGTGAGACGCCGTTTGCCCCCGAGGGGACTTCCGAAAGGATCGGCATTAAAAAGCACATCGATACCGTGCCGGCGGCAGAGCGCGGGCAGCATCGCGGCCTGACGCACCACATCGAAAACCATGACGCGCGGCCGTGGAGTCTCGATGAGCTGCAACCGGCTGTCGCGCAGGTTTTCAGGCAGTTGCGCCCGCGTCCAGGGAGAGCGCAGAACATAGTCATCACCCGTCTGCTCCAGCAGCCGCTCCAGCAGGCTGAAGGTCACGCGGGCCACACCAGAGGCCTTGCCACCATATTGGCTCGGCATGTTTACGAGAATGCGCATCCTGATCCTTCCGCCTGCCGGCATTGCCTGTTCCTGTCGATCGCCGAGCGAAACCTCACGCCGCCTCCGTCAGCAGCGCGGAAACGGAGCGGCAGGTTTCCTCCAGCGAGAAACGCTGGCGCACATCCTCCTGCCCCTTTTGCGCCAGCCTTTCCGCCAGTGCTGGTTGCGACAGGACACAGCCGATCGCCGCTGCCAGCGCCGATGCATCCCCCGGCGGCACGAGAAGGCCGGTTTCGCCGTCACGGATGATTTCGGTAACACCGCCGCCGCGCGTGGCGACAACCGGACGCCCGCACATCATTGCCTCCACCACCACACGGCCGAAAGGCTCGGCAACAATCGAGGTATGAGCAACCACATCCATCGCCGCCATCAGTTCCGGCACATCCGGGCGGAAACCGAGAAAACGGACGCGACCCTCGAGACCGAGACGGGACGCCTGTTCGCGGATGCGCGCTTCATAGGCCTCCTGCCCGAAAAGCGCACCGCCGACGATGACCGCCTGCACGCCCTCCATCGCCGCAATCGCGTCCAGAAACACATGCTGTCCCTTCCATTCGCTCAGCCGGCCAAAAAGGCCGACAAGCGGTTGCGGACCAAGGCCCAGTTCCGCACGCAGCCGCGCGGCGACGCCAGGCTCGTGAAGCCTTGCTTTCGCAGGGTCGAAGCCGTTGTAAACGATGCGAACCTTATCCGCCTCGCCGCCGGCCTCGATGAAAGCCCGGCCCGTCTCTTCGGAATTGACAGCCACCAGCCTGGCGAAAAGGCGCGCAAATGCCAGCGAGGCGCGGCGATTGGTAGCGCTGAAAGCCGGATCGGTGACGATATCGTGTAAAATCCAGACAAGCGGCCGGCGGCTGAGCTTCGCGGCCAAGGCGCAGACAAAAAGCGCCTTTTGCGAGTTGGCGCAGATCACATCATAGTGCCTCGCCTCCCGGCTCAATTGCCAGGCAACCGCCATCACGTCGGCCGCTCCGCGCAACAAAGCCCCGAAGGACGCGTTGCGGCGGATCGACAGCATTTTTTCTCCGGCAGACAGCATGATCGGAACTCGCCCTGCATCAACGAGATCATCTGCGGCCGCACCACCACTGAGAAAACAGGCGCGCCAGGAGTGCGGGCCAGCCTTGACGAGGTCCGTCAGAAAAAGTTCGGCGCCGCCCTTCTCTCCGGTATGGCTGACGAAAAGAGCAGATGTCATGACATCTCCCCTGCCGGATGAGAGGACCCACGATGCGTCTGTCTATGATTGCGGGCATGACGAGCCGGCCGGCGGAAAGAACGGAGCTGCCCGAAAGCTAAGTGGAAACGCATATCGCTAGATAAAAACACCAGCATCAAAACCTTTATTCACAATAAAATTCAATAATAACAATAATAAGTAGAATAATATTCTATTTTCACACTTCAAGCGAAATCAAAGAAAAATTCCTGACGCTCGTTTTCATGCGCTGTTTTCTGTTTCGCGCCCGGCACTTTTCCCCGGTCCTCGTGGCGGAACTATGCTGAAGCCAGACCAGGAGAACGAACGATGACACCGCCCGAACACAACATATGCATATATACGGCGCGAACGGAAGAGGTGGTCGCATGATCGGCTTAACGCTCGGCATACGTCCCCGAAACATGGGTGACATCGGTTTTTCCCTTCCCGCGTTCTCGCCCTTGCGGGTCCGTCTGGCAGCCGGCCAGAATGCCACGATCTTCGTGAACGGCGACAGCACCGCCCATGCCGAAGCCGGACCATTTCAACAATTTGCGATGATGCTCGGCGATCTGCACGATACGACTGTTGTTTTATACCGTTGGGCGGAATGGGAGACGAGCGCCGCCACCGGGCCAAAAACCTATGCGGCCCCGGTCACGCTGCGCGCCGGCAAGGAGGCGACGCTGACGCTCTATCTTGCGACGCTGCCCGGCGGCATGGCGGGTTACATGCTTGCGGAACAGCGCGCAGCAGCGCTGAAGATTCCCCGTCCCGATCTCTGCATCATGCATCAGGGCCACAATATGCAGACCTTCGAAGCGTACGGCGGCATTTTGAGCTCCGGACGATCCACCCTGCTCGGACCGCTGGGAATGACCGAATGGCAGTGGCCAAACGCTCCACAACTCATCACCACCCAGAACCCGTGGCGGGATGGGACGGGTTACGACAAGGTCTATCAGGCAATCCTCGACCTGGCCCGAGCCCATCCGAACCTCACGCTGGTGGATACGCATGCCGCATTTCTGGCGAAGGGCAAGGACGCCGCCCTTTATCGGGACAATATCCACCCGAACGAGGCGGGCTCCCGGCTAATCGCCCGGACCCTGTTCGATTCCTATCTGGGATCGGCACGCAATAACAGCTTCCAGACACCTTGCTGGCCGAAGCTGCCTGCCGCCAATCTCATCGGCAATGGCGATTTCACCGATTGGACTGGTTCCGTTCCGACAGGCTGGAGTTCAGTCGCGCCGGGTTCCGCCACGAAAATCGCCGACATCATTTTTTCCCCATTCTTCACCAGCAGCCTCGCGCTCTATGCCAATGGTAGCCAGACGGCAGGGCTAACACGCTATTTCCGCAATGCGGAGGCCGCAGCGATGATCGGCAAGACCGTTTCCTTCGCCGTGCTTTATAAAAACAACGAGAGGCAGCGTTTGCCCTACGTCACGCTGGTTGCGAAAAGCGGTGGCGCAGTCCGGACAATCGTTTGCTCCGCCCTGCAATTCGGAGGTGCCAACATCGCCGGCAATAGCGGCTGGATGTGGGCGATCGCCAACGGGGTCGCCATAGACCCTGACATCAACCCGGCGGGATATAGTTTCTATCTGCGAATCCTGCCGGCATTCGGTACCAGCGCGCCCACCTCAAATGAACCAGTTCACATTCAGCGGATCATTGCCGTCGAAGGGGATTTGCCGAAAGGCAATCTGATCTCATGACGAAACGATAAAATATCTTGCGCGGCGACATCATCGAGCCCACTAATAGTCGCCATATTATATTGATTGCCACGCGGTAGCGCTGTCCTGTGGACAGTCAAAATCCGCTTACAAAAGATTGAGACCGCGGATGAAAAGACCAGCAAATCATGCGGCATCGCGCCAGCCCGCTATACCGGGTTTTGTTTTGGCAATGCCGCTTTACCCTTCAAAGACAATCAATATTCCCGGCATCTTTCTCACGACATTCGTTTTCGCTATTGGTTTCTTCATTCAATGCAATGTGGCGACCAGCAATATCGGCCTGCGTTTCCTCAATATTACCGACATGCTGGTGCTGATGACGCTGCCCGTCATCGCCCTGCTTTACATTCGCTGCCTGACGCCGTCGATTATCCTGTTTTATCTTCTCCCGCTGACGGTGCTGTTTGTTCTCACGACGCTCTTTGCCGATGCGCGCGGCGATGGCGAATTTTATACAACCGCGATGACCTATTTTTATGCGGTCTATTTTCTGTTCTTTGCCTATATGCTGTTCAAGGAAAACCTGCTCGAACTGTTCTGCTGGGGCATATTTGCGGGCTTCATCGCGGTGACGATCCTGCTTTTCCTGGACATCGTCATCCATGACCAGCTCGCCTCCCTCGGTTTGTCCTTCATGTTCGATGAGGCGGGCGTGCTGGAGCTTGCGGCAAAAGGTGAGATAACCCCGCTCCTTTTGCGCGTCGAAAAGGCAGGCGGCATCTGGCCCGTGGGCAACACGGCTGGACCGGTCTTCGCGCTGGCCGGAGCAGCAGCGGCCTATGTCGCCGAACGCCACAAGCGCCCCGCGCTGTTTGCCGTGTTTCTGCTCGTATATCTTGCGAGCTTTACCCTTACGCTTAACCGCTCGGGGGTGTTTGCCGTCCTTGCCATCGGACTCTATTTCTACGTCCGGAATTTTTCGGTCAAAATGCTGCTTAGCACCTATTTCGGTTTTGCCTTGTGCGCCCTCGTCATCGCCGCCGTTTTACCGCTCGGCGCTTTCGACTTTGCGGAACAGGCCTTTTCGAAACGTTTTCTCGAGGACAGCAATAGCAGCAACAACTTGCATGAGCGGTGGGAGACGATCACAGGTGGCTTTCAGGTCATGTTCCAGCATCCTTTGGGCATAGGATTTACCGCGCGATACGAAGAGCTTGCGCGGATATCGAGGATCGGTACGCCACATAATGGTTTTATGGCCACCGCATACGCGTCCGGGTTGGGATTTTGCATCATGAGCGCCTTCGCGCTTTTTTATGCAATTTTCCGGAAACGGAAAATCGGCTTTTTCGCCTATTCGGCAATCGGCGTCATTATCGGCTATCAATTTGAAGAGCTGAATTTCAACCCCGTCTTCATGGCCCATGTGGGACTTGCGCTTGCCTATGCCGCCATTGATCTGGACTTCAGGCTTTTCCTGAAAAACACGATGATGCGGATGCTAGGAACGGCAGACAATGCCCGCAACCGGGAAGAGGCAAATCTCATCGGCAACAGGCCTGGTCTAAGTCCACCTATGTTCTGACCGAACGCTTCAGGCGACGTCGACGATCTCGATCTCCCTCCCGCCCAAACTGACGAGATCGCCGGCCGCTTTTCCCATCAGCACCCTTGCAACCGGGGAAACATAGGACATCGTTCCCGCCGCAGGATCGGCCTCGTCCTCGCCGACGATCCGGAACCGTTGCGTTCGCCCGTCATCGCGGCTGAACGTCACCAGGCTGCCGAAAGCGACAACGCCATCCGCTGGCGGATCAGGCATCAATTGCGCGGTGCGGACCCGCTCTGAGAAATATCGCAGATCGCGAAGCGGGCTGGCGGAAATGCGCCGTCTTTCATTGATGTCTTCAATGGCATTGGCCGCCTCGCAGGCTTCGCGCGCCGCCCGCAACTGCTCTTCCAGCGCCTTCAGCCCGGACTGCGTTACCAGATTGGGATGCGGCGAGATTACCCGATCCGGCAGAACGGTTTCGGCTGCGGTTTCCGCACTGTCTTCCTTGGTAAAGGCTACGCTCAATCCTGACACTCCATTGCCGATATGCCCAATCCTGCCATCGCCCGCAGGGGCACCGCAAGACCGCGCTGCGCCGGCTCAAAAACGAATATGTAACAGGCGGAAGCGGGTCATGACAACGCGCCCGTTCAACAGCTGAATGCAACCGCAACGGAACATACCCCTCATATTTCGGCCTAACAGGAGGCTTTTTGCCCTGTTAGGGTGTGCGACAGGAGGAGTGAGACACCAACGCTAACGGACAGGAGACGGTTCATGGCCCGGACAGTAGTGAATGCGCTTGGAGACACACTCTATTACAGCGGCAGTTCCACGGGATTTTTCTCCGCCACGGGTTCCGGCCCGCTGCTCACCGGCACTGCAGGCAATGATTCCATGTGGGGCGACAGTTCCGTCAACGTGACCATGGCGGGCGGTACGGGCGACGATATTTATTATCTCTATTCCAGCATCAATCGCGCCGCCGAAAATGCCGGGGAAGGTATCGACACCATCGATACCTGGATGAGTTACACCCTGCCCGACAATTTCGAGAATTTGCGGGTAACGGGTGACGGGCGTTATGCCTTCGGCAATTCGCTCGACAATATCATCACCGGCGGGTCGGGCAGCCAGACGATCGATGGTGGGGCTGGCAACGACGTGCTGATCGGCGGCGGCGGAGCCGACACCTTTGTTTTCACGAGCGGCAACGGCACCGATCTCATCACGGATTTCAGCGCCAATGACACGATCCGGCTCAATGGCTACGGCATCACATCTTTCGACCAGCTTGTCGGCAGCGCCACGCAGCAAGGCAGCGACCTGTGGCTCAATTTTTCGAATGGCGAGGCCATCGTTCTTGCTGGAACGACCATAGACGACCTTCAGGCCGACCAGTTCGAACTCAGCCTTGACCGATCGTCCCTCACCCAGACCTTTGCCGATGAATTCGATACGCTGTCGCTGCGCAGCGGCGATCAGGGCACCTGGGACGCCAAATATTGGTGGGCGCCGGAAAAGGGAAGCTCGCTGACGACGAATGGCGAGGCGCAATGGTATATCAACCCGGCCTATGCCGGCACATCGGAGGTCAACCCTTTCAGCGTCGAAAACGGCGTCTTGACCATTACCGCCGAGGAGACCCCGCAGTCGATTGCCGACGAGGTCGAAGGTTATGATTACACCTCGGGGATGCTGAACACCTATTCCTCCTTCAGCCAGACCTATGGTTATTTCGAAATCTGCGCCGATATGCCGACCGACCGGGGCGCCTGGCCTGCCTTCTGGCTCCTGCCCGAAGACGGCTCCTGGCCGCCTGAACTCGATGTCATCGAAATGCGCGGTCAGAATCCCAATACGCTCATCATGTCCGCTCATTCCAACGCCACCGGTGAACAGACCTCAGTCATCAACAATGTCAGCGTGCCGAGCACCGAAGGGTTTCATACTTACGGCCTGTTGTGGGATGCCGAGCACATAACCTGGTATTTCGACGATGTCGCCGTGGCGCAGACGGATACGCCCGATGATATGCATGACCCCATGTATATGGTCGTCAACCTTGCCGTCGGCGGTACTGCGGGCACGCCATCGGACGCGGATTTCAGCGACGGCTCCCAGATGATGATCGATTACATCAGGGCCTATTCACTCTCCGACTGGGCCGCATGAATTAAAACACCGGCAGTCGCATCGGGACTGCCGGTGTTTCAAACATCAGCCTGTCGGCTTACGCCTCGTTCAGGCCCATCACTCGGCCGCGAGCTGGGTGCGGGCGCTATTTAGCAAGATCAAATGCCGCGCCGTTTCGAGGCTTGCCGGCTGTTCGGCGCGATAACGGCGGCCGATTTCCATCATCAGCACGGTGTCGGGCAGGAAGGAAAGTTCCGAGAAGATGTCCTGCCAGTCGATATCGCCCCAGCCGAGCGGCATGTGCAGATCGCCGATGCCGAGTGCTGTGTTTTCCTGCGGAAAATAGGGCTGATAGAAGCCCTGCGGGCGGCCGAAGGAATCGTGCACATGCAGATGGCCGGCAACCGGCGCCATGGCGCGAAGCTCATCGCGGAAATCGAGGCCACGATAGGTGGATTCGAGATAGGCATGGCTGAAGTCGATCAGCGCGACGAGATTGTCGTGACCGACAGCCTTCACGGTCGCTGCCACTTCGGCCGGCGTCTGGCGATATTGGCCGGGTTCGGTGGAGAAGATATTCTCAAGGGCGATGCGCACGCCATAGGGCCGGCAAAACTCCGCCAGTTCGAAAAGCGCTTCCCGCTCGCGGCTGTCTGCATCGGCCCGTTCGGCGATCTGGTCGGCACGCAGCGCGCCGCTATGCTGGACGAGAATGCCCGCGCCGATACGGTCGCATAGAACGGCAAGCGCCTTGGCCGCATCGATCTGGTAACGGCATGTCACCGGATCCATGAAATTCGAAGAGACGAGACCGTGCACGGTGTAGCGGAAGTCGAACTGCTTTGCGAGCGACACAAAACGGTCGGCGCGCTCCTCAATGATCCGGCCGCCGGCGATCATGTCGAGGCTTGTTGCGGCGATTTCCACGGTATCGCAGCCAATTTCGGCAAGCGCACGCAGATCGTTTTCGAGGGTGGCCAGTTCGCCATCGTCCGAGCCGGCGTTGAAGCCGGTACCTATAAGATTGCTCACTTCGTCATCTCCAGGGCAAGAAAGGTCATGGGAGTTCGGACGCCGCCCATGCGACGCCACTTCAAACAGGTCCGGGCGGTCGATATTGACGTCGTCTATCCCGGGCGATGCGATGTCGTAAAAAGGTCCGCTGCCGTGTTGGTAAAAAGCGACCGGAACATGGTGATCCGTTTCCGTTGAAACCGATCACTCAATTAAGTTTCTTCATTTACAGCTTTATGACATTTCCGCAGGCAAACAGCAGGGAGAACGGGCCTTCGCGGCTGGACAGGCGGCAGCCCCAAATTGCGGCGATGGTTCTGCGCAGCAGCGGGCTGAAACCGGATGTCTTCCGGCGGGAGCTGCTAACCGAGATTGTGCACCATGAAATAAATCAGCCAGCAATGCGCGATGGCCAATATAGCCCAGGCCCATTTTGCGGCCCTGATATCGGCATCGACAACCTTGTTTCGGATTTCGGCCCCGCCCGATACTTCTTTTACGGCTAGATCATCGCCGACGGCGGATGCGGGCAATGTCTGGGAAACGGGCTCGCTGACAACATAGAGCCTGTCGCTGCGCAGAAGCGGGCACGGCTCGTCCTCAACGCTCTCCGCATCGGAAAGCGTATCGTCGTCGGAAACGCAATTCACCGCCACAAGCTGCGATGACATCCCCCCGTTACGCATTTGACCTCTATTGGGCATCATAATGTTCCACACAATAAAAATAAAAATATTCCCGGGTGACTTCCGATAAAGCCGTGCTTTACCGGACATGCCGCAATACGCGCATCCATGCCTTCCGCCCGTTGACCCAAAGAGCGCCCCCGCAATCAGGCCACCGGGACTCCCGGCAGACCACGCCTGCCCGCATAGGGTTTTGCCTCCCGCTGGATCAGGAAGACGGACTTTTCCACCGGCAGCGGCTCGATCGTCCGGTAGCGCTGAAACCGCCTGGAATATTCGAACCGGATGAGCCTGTCGTCGAACTTCCCCGCCAGAACGCGATAGCCGTTGACGAATTCATTCAGGATTTCCAGTTCTTCTCCCCACACCCAGCCGCCGTAGGACGTTCCCTCATTCGAACGCAGCACGATCTCGAAAAAGTGCCCGCCCGCCACCAACGGCATGCGAAAGAGAATATCGAGATTATCCTCGTCCTCTTCGTCGCCCTTTTCCGCCGACAGCCTGGCATGCGCGACCTTCGCATGGACCAGCGCCGAGACCGGATAGAACGGACGGCCCTTGAACCACATGAATTCACTGACCGCATATCCGACGTCGTCGGCACGCTGGTAAGGCTCAATGCGCGGCTCGAAGGCCATGTAGCTACCGCTAAACGCTATCACTGTCGAAAATTCCCGATGCCTGCCCGTCGCATGTCCGCTGTTTTCCACCCGTCATTCATGCTTCTGTCTGCGACAATAGGCAGGCCGCGTCACACCAGCGTCAAATGGAACGCTATGATGACTTTCAATTTCCCGGACACGTTGTTAGATGATGATTCATGAGGGGACGAAAGTGGCTGGGAACGCTGAACTGATACCGATCCGGCTTTTTGGCACCCCGCGCTGTGATGCGGTGCGGGAGGCATTTTTTCCGTCCAAGGGCTTCGCCCTCACCGCCGCCCTCATCCTTGCGCCGAACCAGTCCCTTTCCCGCCAGCATGCCGCATCTCTTTTGTGGGAAAATGTCGAGCAGAAAAGGGCTCTCGGTAATTTGCGGCAGCTCATTCTCCGCCTGCAGAAACTGCCCAATGAGGACGATGCCATCCTTCTGACCGAAGGAAACGACCTGAAGGCCGGCAAGCTGGCGCAGCGCACCGACCTTGCCATCTTCCTTGCCGGCGCAAGGGCCGAAGACCCGATGCGGCGGCTCAATGCGCTGCTCGAATTCGGCGGCGAGTTGCTGGAGGGGCTGGAGGCCGGGCAGGACCATCTTTATCTCTGGCTGCTTTCGGAGCGCCGCCGTCTCAGGGACCTGTTTTTTTCGAGCTACACCCAGCTTCTGGAGGAATTGACACGGTTCGGCCGCGCCAGCTCGAACGACATCGCCAGACTTGCCGAATGCGCCTGCAAGATCGAACCGGAGCGCGAAGAAACCTACCGCGCCGCCATGGCGGCCTATGCGCGGATCGGAAATATCAGCGCCTGCGAGGGCATGTACCAGCTTCTGATGGAGCAGCTTCGTCAGGAAAGTCGTTCGCCGGAAGCCGAGACCGTGGCGCTGAGGCGCAGAATACAAAGTCTGGCCGTCACGATAACGGCCCCCGCCGAACGGGAAGAAGGCAGTCGCCGAAAATCAATGGCAAAACCGCGTGTCGCATTCGTGCGCCCGACACGGGTCGACGGGCAGCCGGTCTCGCCGGTCATGCACGCCTTCGTCGAGGATGTCGCCAACAGCCTTGTCCGATACCGAACCTTCACCGTCCTTTCGCCGCACAGCACCTTTGCGCTGGCGCATGACCGGGCCGATGACGGCTACGCCATGCTGCGGGCGGATTACCGCATCATTTCGACCGTGTTCGACGAAACCCGCATGTCGGTTGCACTGATCGAGGATGCAAGCGGTGAAATCGTCTGGTCATTGGAAGCGGTCCTGACCGAACGGCATATCCACGCCGCCTTCCGGCTGCTCTCCAAACAGGTGGCGGCAGCGCTTGCCCGGGAAATCGAGCGGCTTCAGGTGGAGCCCGACCGCAATCATAGCGGCGAGGCCTATCGGCAATTGCTGGAAGGCCAGCAGCTTCTGCGCGGCAAATGCGATCTGCCGCTTCTCAGAAGAGCCCGTTCGATGTTCCGCAAGGCCGTCGATCTCGACCACAGCATGGCGGTTGCCCGCGCCCGCGTGGCGCAGAGCCTGCAACTGGAATGGCTGATGCTGGGCGGCAACGACCCCCATCTCCTGCATCGCGCCAAGGCGGAGGCAGACTCCTCCGTCGAAATCGACCCCGCCCTTGGGGTGGGCCACTGGATGTGCGCGGTGGTGGCGCTCTACCAGCGGGATTTCGATGTCTCAGCCGAAAAATTCTTCGAGGCGGAGGCGTTGGCGCCCAACTCGGCCGACCTCCTGCTCCAGCATGCCGACGCGCTTGCTCATTTCGGCGATGCGGAAATCGCCTGGGAGAAATTTCAGCAGGCCATCGATCTCAATCCTCTGGCGCCCGACATCTACTGGTGGGCCGGCGCCAGCATCGCGTTCAAGCGCGAGGATTACGGCACGGCGGTGGAACTGTGCGGGCGAATGGAAAATGACGAGCCTGCGTTGCGCGTCCTGACCGCAAGCCACGCCCTGCATGGCGATCTGGCCGCCGCTCTGGAAACCGGCAACAGGCTTCAGGAAAACTATCCGGGTATGACGGCGAGGGAGATCAGCAGTCTGTCTCCGGACCGGGACCCGGTAGCGAATGAAAAATTCTATCACGCACTTCGATTAGCTGGGATTAAATAGGAGATATTATGTCCTCGCATTTCTTCATTGTCGGAAAAAAGGGTTTTGGCGTTCTCTTCATTCGCACGGCGCCGCTCAGGGTCGCGTCCGTGTCGCATGAGACAATTGCCGCGTATGAAACCAGCCATCCGGGCGTGGATGGCTATGCCCGTGTGGCCGCGGCCGCAAAGTCCATGCTCGTTCGCCAGGACGGCCAGCCGGAAGCGGAACTGGATCAGGTGCAGATCCAGGGCATCGAAGCCCTCGTCGCCGGCGGCGCCGTGGTTTCCGAAGCCGATTTCGCCTTTATCGGCGAAGTGGTCGACGCCGGCTGGGATTTCAACCGCATGGTACAGGCGCCGATCGAAGCGGCCCTGAAGGCTGTCGGCCCGGCCGGCTCCGTCACCGGTGAGCTGTTCGACGCCATCCTTGCCGACGATAGCAACACGGCGCCCTGATCGCGGTTTCGCAGCCTTGACCGGCGCCGATGCTCCCATATCAGCGACAGCGGCTTCAAGGCATGCCGACGCTTCGTTCTTCGATCCCGGACTGCTTCGGCGGTTCGGGATTACCCGTGTCGGCGACGTGACCGGCCTCGATATTATCGGCATTCCCGTCTGGTTCGCGGCCCGGCCCAATTCGCGCGGGCTGTCGGTCTCGCAGGGCAAGGGGCTTGTCGCGGAACAGGCCCGGCTATCGGCGATCATGGAGGCGATCGAAGGCGCGGTTGCCGAAGAAACCCGCAAACATATCGCCGCCTTCAGCTCCGTTCAGGAGATGTGGGACAAAGGGGTCCCTCTCATTCCCTTCGAAACCGTCGGCAGGGTCGATCCGGACGCGCTCGATCCGCGAAAGCAACGCGCCTGGGTGAAGGGGACTTCCATTCGCCAGCAGCGGGAGATTTTTGCGCCCTACGAGCTCATCGGCATGGATTTCCGCGTGGATTTCCCATGGGACCGGCGGGCTTTCCGCATGAGTTCCCAAGGGCTCGCGGCAGGGTTCGACCATGACCATGCGGTCCTCCATGCCCTGCTCGAACTCATTGAAAATGACGCCTGCGTCCTTGTCGACACTTTCGAGACGCGCGCCATCGCACCGCGACCGGCCCTCATTCCGGCGGGCGTCGATCCTTCCTTCGACGGTCTTGTCCAGCATCTGTCGGATATCGGCCTGCCGCCGTCCTTCTTCGACATGACGAATGGGCTAGGCGTGCCGGTGGTGATGGCGAGCCTGCCCCGGTCGCTTCAGGCGCAGGACGGGCCTGCCACCCGCAGCGCCGCGGGCGCCGCCTGCCGGCCTGATATCCATGGCGCCGCGATTGCAGCCTTGCTGGAGGCGATCCAGTCGCGATTGACCGATATCAGCGGCGCGAGGGACGATCTTTCCCCTCTCCGCTACCAGCGGGATATGGTTGCGGCCGGGTCTTCGGCCCCCGGCGTGCAGCCGATGGAAAGGGTGCCGGCCAATCTCGATTTTATACATGACGCCGCGTCTTCGCCGCCATGGCGTCAACTTGCGACGCACCTGTTCGCCGGCGGCATCGAGGATATCTATGTCTTTCCGCTGGAAACGGAGGTATCCGGCCTGCATGTGGTGCGGGTTCTGGCAAGCGGCCTTGCTCCGGCCGGCGGCGGCCTGCAACACATCTCGCAGCGCACCCTCGATCACCTGCTGAGCGTCGGAGGCCTCGGATGAAGCCGGTGGTTTTTGCAGGCCCGTCCATCCACGGCATCGCGGGCGAATATACGTCCGCTCTCGATGTTCGCGGTCCGGCCGCCTGCGGCGATATTTTCGATGCGGTTCGGCAAGGTGTGGGGACAATCGGGCTGATCGACGGGCTTTACGGCGATTGCGCCGCCGTCTGGCACAAGGAAATTCTGTTTGCACTGGCGAGCGGCGTCACCGTTTTCGGCGCCGCCAGCATGGGGGCGCTCAGGGCGGCGGAATGCGCCCCCTTCGGCATGATCGGCATCGGCGAGATTTTCGAGGCCTATCGGGATGAGCGGCGTTTTTCCGATGCCGATGTGGCGGTGAGCCATGCACCCGGCGCGCTCGATTACCGCCCGCTGACAGTCGCGCTGGTCGATGCCGAGGCGACGCTTGCCGCCTGCCGCGATACGGTCGCTCCAGAGGAATATGACGCGCTCACCCGCGCAGCCAACAATCTGCATTTTACCCGCAGGACATGGCGCGCCATCGCCGCGGAAGCCGGCCTCGGCTCCGAGACGGCAAATCAGCTCGCGGCGAATGCGGTTTCCGTCAAAAGAAACGATGCGATGAGGCTTCTGGCAATGCTCACGGGCGAAACGTTGCCATCCCCACCGCCGCCATCATGGAAGCTTCAGAACACGATGTTTTTCCAGCAATTGGCGGCAAGGCGGGCGGCAGGGGACAAAAGGTCTTGAGCGCCATCCAGCCCCTGCCTCTGATGCCCGATTGCGGCGGGCTGATCCGCACGATTGCGCTCGCACTACCGGCCGCTTTTTTTGCGGAAAACAGGGCCACTGACACTGTTTCACCGCTCATTCCAATCGGAAATCTGCTCTCGGCCCTGCCTGCGGATATCACCGCTTTTATCGTGACCGATCGTGCCAGTCTCGGGTCAGCGCGGGACTGGCTCGGCAGACTGCCAGCCTCCTGCGGCACCGAACTGATACCCCTTGCCGGAAACGACGGCATTTCGCATCCGTGGATACAGGACATGTTCCATGTGCGTGCGGTTGATCCCGCGACAGAATTCGTCCCGGTGGCGGAGAAGGCCATCGGCGTCAGCTTGGCCGAATATCTGGGAGCGGCAACCACGCATTCGGATGTCGCCTTGGCAGGCGGCAACCAGCTTGTCGGCCCGGATTTTCGGCTGGTGGGCCATTCCAGCCTGCAGGATGACAGGGGGATAGGAAGGAATGCGGCCATCCCTTCGCAGCGGTGGCGAAAAATTCAGGCTCTCGACGGCAGAAACATCTTCAGTTTCGGATATCGGCCGGAAGATCTCGGCAAAGTCCCGGTCTCCTCCGATTTTTCCGCGATGGAAACTTGCGGAGCGGAGATTGCCGGCAAAAAAATGCACCAATGCGGCTTCCACGTTGACCAGTTCGTTTCCGTCACCGGTCTGAGAAGCGGCGGCCGGCCGCTATTGCTCGTTGCCGACCCTGTCGCGCATGGCGGACGCAGTGTCCGCGCCGCGACCGAGCTGAAACGAAAACTGGACGCCTCGACACTTTGGCTCGCGCGGCAGGGTTTTGCGATAGAACGAAATCCCATCCCGCTTTCGCCGGCCATCGACACCAACAAATGCCTGCCCAGACTTTATAACAATGTCCTTCTTGAAAATGTCATACGTTCCGGTCAGAAACGGCCATTCGTCTGGGTTCCGCATTTCGGCGATACCGAGTCGCTTGAGGAATTCGATGCAATGAACCGAGAAATTTGGGACAGAATCGGCTTTCAGACCATCGGCGTGGCCGGATGGAGCCATCTTTCCAGCCGCAACGGGGCGTTGCGTTGTGCAACAAAAATAATAAATCGCGGGCCGGACACGCGATTATGAACGAAAAATCGTGCAATTTCGTCAATAAAGCGTCATAATACCCGTGGAAATTGTGTTGAATGTATACCTTCAACGATATTAATTGATCATCGGATTTAGGAACCTCAACCGGAGGAATTTGTAATGCACGCCAAACTACCCAGCCCGATCGACGTCCATGTCGGCGCACAAATCAGAATGCGCCGCAAGTCGCTCGGCATGAGCCAGAGTGCACTGGCCGGGCGATTGGGCATCACCTTCCAGCAGGTCCAGAAGTATGAAAAGGGTGCCAATCGTGTCGGCGCGTCCCGTCTGCAGGCCATTGCGTCGATTCTCGGCGTTGAGGTCAGCTCCCTGTTCGCCAATGCCACGCCCGATGGCGACCCGGCCAATCCGGCCCTTGGCACGATCAATGCCATGCAGACCTTCGTGGCCTCGAATGAAGGCTTTTCGCTCAATCAGGCCTTTTCGCGCATCAAGAGCGCCGCCGTGCGCAGAAGCATCGTCGCTCTCGTGACATCGCTCGCCGCCACTGAAGCGGCGGAAAATGCCGCCGCGCCGGCGGACAAAAAGGACGATTGACGCAGGTGTGACGCTCGCGTGACGCTCGATGTGGTCGAAAATGAACAACGCAACATCATCGCGTTTTCATACTGTCGACTGTCGAGAGGGAATCATGGCGGCGTCTACCACAGATATACTTGAACAGGACAATGCAGACGAGATTCTGGCGCTCGGGCGGATGGTTTCCTATCTTTGCCAGCGTTCGAAATCTCTGGAACTGGGCATGTCGACCTATTTCCTGGAAATGGCATTGTTGTCGCTGGCCCAGGACATCAATCAGCAGGGTCTGCCGCCGGTAAGCGCAGAGCTTAATGTCGGCGCCTTCGCTCAGGCCGATCTGCATTGAGCGCTTTCGCAACGGCGTAGATTCGCCGGGATTGAGCGTTTCCATACCGATCTCCAGTCGCAGCCCGGAAACGTTCTCTCTGCCTGTCCGGCTGGCTCCATCCTCCCGGAGAGGCATTCATATGCCCTCCCCCACATTTTTCAGGCGTAAGCCATGATGGAGGCCCGGTTCTCGCCGGGCCTCCATTCATATCAAAGCACCGCGCGGCGAAGCTCGGCAGCGGCGGCGACCATGTTGACCAGGGCGGGCCTCACCTCTTCCCATTTACGCGTCTTCAAGCCGCAATCCGGATTGATCCAGAGCTGCCGGTCGTCAAGCCGCTCTCGCGCCAGCGCCAGAAGATCGACCATTTCTCCAACCGCCGGCACGCGCGGCGAGTGGATGTCATAAACGCCGGGACCGATCTGGTTCGGGTATTTGTAGCTCCGAAACGCATCCAGCAATTCCATCTTCGAACGCGAGGTCTCGATGGAGATCACGTCGGCGTCCATGGCAGCAATGGCATCGATAATCTGGTTGAATTCGGAATAGCACATATGGGTGTGAACCTGAGTGCGGTCGCGCACGCCGCTGGAGCAAATGCGGAAGCATTCCACCGCCCAGCCGAGATAATCCTGCCAGTCCCGGTGCCGAAGCGGCAGTCCTTCACGAAGAGCCGCCTCATCGATCTGGATCATCTGCGCGCCGGCTGCTTCGAGATCATTGACCTCATCGCGGATGGCGAGCGCGATCTGGCGGCATGTCAGGCTTCTGGCGATATCGTCGCGCACGAAAGACCAGTTGAGGATCGTCACCGGCCCGGTCAGCATGCCCTTGACGGGTTTGTCGGTGAGCGACTGCGAATATTCCCACCAGCGAACCGTCATCGCTTTCGGACGCGACACGTCGCCGAAAATGATGGGCGGGCGCACATAACGCGAACCGTAACTCTGCACCCATGCATGTTGAGTGAAGGCGAAGCCGGAAAGCTGCTCGCCAAAATATTGCACCATGTCATTGCGCTCGAACTCGCCGTGCACGAGAACGTCGAGACCGATTTCCTCCTGCCAGCGAATGGTCGCTTCGGTTTCCTTCTGCAGGAATTTTTCATATTGCGCATCCGTCAGAGCGCCCTTGGAATGTGCCGATCTGGCCTTGCGCACCTCCGGCGTCTGCGGGAAGGAGCCAATGGTCGTCGTCGGGAAAAGCGGCAACGCAATGGCCTGCGACTGCACTTTCTGCCGCTCGGCAAACGGGCTCGCCCGCTTCCTGTCGGCCTCGCCAATCGTCGCAATACGCTTCTGCACGGCGGCGTCCGTTACCTTCGGCGAGGATGCACGCGCGGCAACGGCCTTCGAGGCAGCCTCCAGTTCCGCCGCGATAGCAGCCTTGCCCTTACCGAGAGCCTTGCCAAGCGTGGCAAGTTCGCCGAGCTTCTGGGTGGCGAAGGAAAGCCAGCTTTTGAGATCGGCATCGAGGCCGGTTTCCAGTTCGAGATCGACCGGAACATGCAGCAGCGAGCAGGACGGCGCGATCTGAAACGCCGCCGCACCGCGTACCGCGATGGCGGATTCCAATCGGGTAATGATTGCAGCGAGATCAGCGCGCCAGATGTTGCGGCCGTCGATGATACCCAGCGACAGGACGTGATTTTCCGGCAACGCATTTAACGCCGTCTCCAGCGCATCGGGCGCCCGCACCAGATCGATATGAAGGCCCGCGACCGGAAGCGACGCGACGGCTTCGAGATTGTCCTCAAGCCCACCGAAATAGGTGGCGAGCAGGATTTTCAGATCCGGCGCGGCCTTCGACAAAGCCCGATAGGCCACAGCCAGCGCGTGACGCTCCCCCTCGGAAAGATCGAGCACGGCGACCGGCTCGTCGATCTGCACCCAGTCCGCACCGGCCGCGCGCAGGCGACGCAGCAGCTCTTCATAGACGGGCAGCAGCCTCGCCAGCAGATCGAGCGGCTTGAAGGCTGCCTCGCGCGACTTGGCAAGCTTCAGGAACGTGACCGGGCCGAGAATGACCGGACGCGTATGGATGCCGAGCGCCTTCGCCTCAAGGAAGTGGTCGACCGGCTTTTGCGAGGTGAGCACGAAGTGCTGATCCTCTGAAACCTCCGGCACCATATAGTGATAGTTGGTGTCGAACCATTTGGTCATTTCCAGCGCCGGAACGCCCTGACCATGATGCGAGTGTCCTTCATGCCCATGGCCGCAGCCTGCATGCCCTTCGCTCTGGCTGCCGCGCGCCATGGCGAAATAGGTGGAGAGGGAAACATCTCCACCCGCCCGTCCATAGAGGGATGGAATGGCGCCCACCATCACGGCTGTATCTAGGACATGATCGTAAAGGGAGAAATCGTTGGACGGGATATGGGTAATCCCCTTCTCAAGCTGAAGCGCCCAGTTTTCGGCGCGCAGCCTAGCTGCGGTTTCGAGCAGTTCCGTCTCGGAAATCTTGCCGGACCAGAAGCCTTCAAGCGCGAACTTCAGTTCACGATGGCGTCCGATCCTCGGAAAACCGAGCGATGCGACTGGAATGGTCTTGTCTGGCATTGTCATACCCCATTTGGTTGTGGGGGCATGGGTAAAGCGGACGCGTGCAGGCCCGGCCTTTGCCGGACCATTGCAGCAACCACTGGGACACCCCGCCCGTGGACGTTATTTTGTCCTGGCAGGTCTCCTGGCTTACGGGTCGTCGCCTTTGTCCGTCTTCCCGGGGTTTACCCCAGTGACGTGTTGGACAAAGGCTCGCCGCTTACAGTTGCGGGGGCAGCTCCGGTCTTGCCGATCGTCGGCGCACCGGATTCCCTCTTAGCTCCGGGATCGAACGAGCCCGGAGAACCATGACACCCGCATTTCTCACCACGGGCGTCACGATGTCAATAGACATAAAGAAATCTTTATATCTTTATTTCACTGAGCTCAGAGCGCCACCGCACCCGGCCCCGGCACCGCACCGGCCGGCACCTTGCCCAGAATGATCATGCCAAGCACCTCGTCCTTGGTGACATCCTGCGTGCGGGCATGGCCCACCACCTTGCCGTTCTTCATCACGAAGACCCGGTCGGCCAGATCGAAGACATCGTGAATATCGTGGCTGATGAGGAAGATGCCGATGCCCTGCCGTTTCAACTCCTTGACGAGATCGCCCACCTGCGCCGTTTCCTGCGGGCCGAGTGCGGCGGTCGGCTCGTCCATGATGAGGATGCGGGCATCGAACAGAATGGCGCGGGCAATGGCGACGGACTGCCGCTGGCCGCCGGACAATGCCTTCACCGGCTCCTTGAACCGCCGGAAGTTGGGGTTGAGACGCCCCATGACTTCGCGAGCGGAAGCTTCCATGGCGACATCGTCAAGCGTGCCCCATTTCGTCTTCAGCTCGCGGCCGAGATAAAGGTTGGCCGCCGCATCGACATTATCGGCCACGGCCAGTGTCTGGTAGATGGTCTCGATGCCATATTTCTTGGCATCGCGTGGATTGCGGATATCGGCGTCCTCGCCATTGATGAGAATATCGCCGCCATCGCGCCGATAGGCGCCGGAGAGGATTTTGATCAGCGTCGATTTGCCCGCACCATTGTGGCCGAGAAGGGCAACCACCTCACCGGGGAAAAGATCGACAGAGGCGTTTTCCACTGCATGGATGCCGCCGAAGGAAATGGAAATATTGCGCATTTCCACGAGGGGCGTGACTTGGTCCGTCATAGGAGTTCTCCTCGGTTCTTACTTGGCGCGGGCGCGGTAGATGGTGTCGAGCCAGACGGCGACGACCAGGACCACACCGACGACGATGCGCTGGAAGGGCGTATCGATGCCCACCAGCACCATGCCGGATTGCAGCGACTGCATGACGAGCGCGCCGAGCATCGCGCCCGCTATGGTTCCGACACCGCCGGCAAGCGAGGTGCCGCCGATGACGGCCGCCGCGATGGTATAAAGCTCGTCCAGCTCGCCCTGGGCATTGGTTGCCGCGTTGAGGCGGGCGGTGGAGATGGCGGCGGCGATGGCGCACAGAACGCCCATCAGCGTGAAGATCTTCACCGTCACCCAGCGGGTCTTGATGCCGGCGAGTTCGGCCGCTTCCGGATTGCCGCCGATGGCGAAGACGTAACGTCCGAAACGCAGCCGTGTGGCGATGAAGGTCATGACCGCACCCACGGCAAGCGCCATCAGCACCGGAATGGCGATGCCGTGCGAAATGAACAGACCGCCTTCAGGCCAGGCGATGCCATTGGCGTCGGCATAGTTGCGGGCGATGTTGACCGGCCATGGATAGCTGTTGACCACCGCCACGAAACCGATGACGACAAGGCAACCCAGCGCGGCCAGAAAATATTCCGCCCAGACGGGCCGCAACGGAAAGCCGAAACGGCGGCGCTGATGGCGGGAGTTCAGGATGGCCGCAATGATGGCGACGCAGGCGATGACAGCGGCGATCCAGCTCCATGTCGCGCCGATCGAGCCGCTGGTGCCTCCGCCCATCAGGCGGAAGGTGGAATCCATCGGCGCCACGGTGCGGCCGCTGGTGATGAACCAGGTGCCGCCGCGCCAGACAAGCAGGCCGCCGAGCGTGACGATGAAGGACGGCACGTTGAGGAAGGCGATGATGGAGCCCTGCAGCATGCCGATGGCGCCCCCGACGAGAATGCCGACCATAAGCGTGACGATCCATGTCGCCCAATGTTCGAAGCCGAGGATCTGCGGCAGGATTTCCGCCTGCATGACGCCCATGATCATGCCGGAAAAACCGAGGATCGACCCGACCGAAAGGTCGATGTTGCGGGTGACGATGACGAGCACCATGCCGGTTGCCATGACAGCCACGGAGGCGGTCTGCACGGAAAGGTTCCAGAGGTTTCGCGGCGTCAGGAACAGCCCGCCGGACAGGATATGAAATCCGATCCAGATCAGAAGAAGCGCGCCGACCATGCCGAGCAGTCTGGTATCCAGCTCCGTGGCGTTGATGAAGCGCGTTATCGAGCCTGTTTTTTCCGTCTTTTGCGACGCTGTAGTATTGGACTGGGTCATATCGGCCATGAACTGCCGGTGCTCCTCACATCTTAGAGCGTTTTCGCTTTTCGCTGAATCGCGAAAACGCTCCAAATCTTTGTCTGGCGCATTTCCGGAGGGAAAACCGGGCTCGACTTTTCCTGGAAATACTCTAAAGGCGCCGCGCCATGAACCATGGCGCAGCGCCCGAACCGGGACCTATTCGATCAATCGCAGGCTTTGACCGTTTTAGCCTTCACGCCCTGGCAGGCCGTTTCCTTCTTGATCCAGCCGGCGTCGATGACGACGTTCAGATTGTCCTTCGTGATGGCGATAGGCTTGAGGAAGACCGACTGCATCTTCACTTTTTTCGGACCGCCTTCAAAGGTGGAGACACCCTTGATCTCGGTCATCTTCTTGCCGCCGGCCAGTTCCAGCGCAATGCCAGCCGCTTCCTTGCCAAGTTCACGGCTGTCCTTCCAGACCGACACCGTCTGCGTGCCGAGCGCGACGCGGTTGAGCGCGGCGAAATCGGCATCCTGACCGGAAACGGGAACCGAACCTGCCATGCCCTGCGCGGCGAGAGCGGCGATTGCACCGCCGGCCGTGCCGTCATTCGAGGCGACGACCGCATCGACCTTGTTGTTATTCTTGGTCAGGAACTGTTCCATGTTCTTCTGGGCATTTTCCGGCTTCCAGCCATCGGTATAGGCTTCGCCGACATTCTTGATCTTGCCGCCGTCAATGGCCGCCTTCAGCACTTCCTGCTGACCGGCGAACAGGAAGTCCGCATTCGGGTCGGAAGAAGAGCCCTTGATGAAGACGTAATTGCCTTCCGGCTTCACCTTGAAGACTTCGGCAGCCTGCAGACGGCCGACTTCCTTGTTGTCGAAGGTGATGTAGAAGGCGTTCTGGTTTTCGATCAGGCGGTCGTAACCCACGACCGGAATGCCCTCGGCAACGGCCTTTTCAACGGCCGGGCCAATCGCGTCGCTGTCCTGCGCCAGAATGATCAGCGCGTTGGCGCCCTGCGAGATCAGCGATTCCACGTCGGTCAGCTGCTTTGCGGCGGATGACTGCGCATCGGCGGAGATGTATTTCGCGCCGGCCTTGTCGAGCGCTGCCTTGATGGCCGCCTCATCCGTTTTCCAGCGTTCTTCCTGGAAATTCGACCAGGAAACGCCGACGACGAGATCGGCCGCGATAGCCGCGGTATGCAGGGAAACGAGTACGGCTGTACCCGCCAAAAGCTTGGCAAAAGAATTCATGATGTCCTCCCGGTAAGGGCGAAGCCCCGCACCTCCATGCAGGAAAAACGCCCGGAAAAAGCTGCCGGTCTCTGTGGTTCCACAATTTTCTCGACAGTCGAGAAAATTAATGTCAGAGATTCCCCATGCTGTCAACAACGGCTGCGGGCAGCATCCGGGTGCCTTGATCTTCGCTCTGGCATGCGCCATCAGAGTGGATCAGCACGACAGGAAAAAGGCCGTTCAGGGAGCATGCCCCAGCCCATGTCCGCCATTGCAAGTACGGAACTGGTGCGCCAGAAAAACAGCCTGTCGGTTATGGCGGCGCTGCGCCTGCACGGCAGCCTTTCCCATACCGACATGTCGTCCTTCACCGGCCTTGCCTCCGCAACCGTCTCCGCCATCACCACCGAGCTTGAGCGGGCCGGGCTCATTCTGCGGAAAGAGCAGCTCGCCACCGCCGGCCGTGGCCGGCCGCGCATTCTCTTCGGCCCGCGCGGCGCTTTCTGTCATGTCGCCATCGTCATCATCTCATCCGACAGCGTGCAATATTCGCTGGTCGATTATGCCGGCAAGCTGGTGGACCGCTTCACCGAACAGAGGATTGCGGCTGAAAAAGGCACATTCGGCGGCGTGATCCTCGCTGGCCTCGCAAGACTTGCCGATCGCTCGCGCATCGACCGTCACGACATCCTTCAGGTCTCGATCAGCAGCAAGGGGCTGGTGGATGCGGCCACGGCAACGCTTGTCTGGTCGCCGGTTCTCGGTGACGAAAGGATCGATTTCCAGCGGCTCGTTTCCTGGGACGGCCGCATTCGCGTGACGCTGAACAACGAGACGCTGCTGGCCGCAAAAGCCATCTGGATGCGGGAGCAGGCACGGGAAAACTCAGCGCCGGAAGCCCTCGTCACCCTGTCGCTCGGCCACAGCATCGGCCTTGGCATCGCCCGCTCGACGGGCGGCGCAATCGAGGTCAGCGCTCCCAATTTCGGCCACATGCTGCATCTGGCCGACGGCGCACTGTGCCGTTGCGGCACCAAAGGCTGCATCGAGGCCTATTCCGGGTTTTACGCCATCCTGCGTTCTGCTTTCGAAGCCCCGCCGCAGGCGGAACCGGCGAAATTCGTGCCGATTGCCGAGGTGGACAAGATCGCCGCTTCAGCCCGCAACGGCGCGCGCATGGCGCGGTTCGCCTTCCGCACCGCCGGACTTGCACTCGGCAACGGTCTTTCACGCCTCTTCAGCCTGCATGGCCATATGCCGGTCTTCATCACCGGCCCCGGCACCCGCTATTTCGATCTTCTGGAAAGCGGCCTGCGCGACGGTCTGGCGCAATCGCAGGCGGTGCGTTTCGGCGGCATGCCGAAAATTGCGATAGCGCCCAACGAACCGGAACTGGTGTTCGAAGGGCACATGGAACACGCCCTTTCAACTGCAGACGACTATATCCTGAGCGCCGACGGCCCGGAGAGGCCGGTGAGGAATTCCGGGAGCTGACGGGGCAACCGGCGGATTTTCAGGCCCGCTCCGCCACGGCTTCGGCCTTTTCCTTGCCGCCCGTCAGCACAGCCACGAATTCATCGAGACCGGCAGCCTCGTCCTTGCTCAGGCGCAGGCCCTGTTTTGTGCGCCGCCAGAGAATATCCTCGGCCGCGCAAGCCCATTCGTGCTCTACTAGCCAGCGCACCTCGCATTCATAAAGCGTGCCGCCGAAATGCCGGCCGAGGCCGGAGACATCGGTGGCGCTGCCCAACAGTTCCGCCGCCTTGGTGCCGTAGTTTCTGACAAGTCGCTCCGCATGGCGTCCGTCAAGGAAGGGATAACGGGAGACGAGCGCCCGCACCTGCGCCTCATATCTCTCAGCACCGAAATCGCCGCCCGGCAGGTGGGTGCCCGCCGTCCACGGCTTGCCCTTTTCGCCAATCGCCGCACCGATCTTTTCCAGCGCATGTTCCGCCAGCCGCCGATAGGTGGTGAGCTTGCCGCCGAAAATATTGAGGAGGGGAGCCTCTCCCTCTTCAACCTTCAGCACATAATCGCGTGTGGCTTCCTGCGCTTTCGAAGCGCCGTCATCAAAAAGCGGTCGCACGCCGGAATAGGTCCAGACGATATCTTCCGGCCGGACCGGCTCGCTGAAATAGTCGCTTGCCGCGTTGCAGAGATAGGAAATCTCTTCCTCGGAAATGCAAACCTTGGCCGGATCCCCCTTGTAATCGCGATCCGTTGTACCGATCAGCGTGAAATCCCGCTCATAGGGAATGGCGAAGATGATGCGGTTGTCCGGGTTCTGGAAGAAATAGGCGCGCGGGTCGGAAAACTTCTTGCGCACGATGATATGGCTGCCCTGTACGAGCCGGACATTATGAACATCCTTGCGGCCGAAGACGCCTGAAAGCACGGTATCCACCCAGGGACCGGCGGCATTCACCAGCATGCGCGCCTTGTGCGTGGCCGCCCGTCCGGTTTTTTCGTCCAGCGTCTCGATGAGCCACAGCCCGCCTTCGCGCCGCGCCGAAACGACGCGTGTGCGGTTCATGATCGTCGCGCCGCGATTGGCCGCGTCGCGCGCGTTGAGGACCACGAAACGGGCATCATCCACCCAGCCATCGGAATATTCGAAAGCTCTGGCAAAAGCCGGCTTCAGCGGCTTGCCCGCCGGATCCCTGCGAAGATCGAGCGTGCGGGTCGCCGGCAGAAGCTTGCGGCCGCCGAGATTATCATAAAGAAACAGGCCGAGCCGGACCATCCAGGCCGGGCGCACGCCGCCTTTCTGGATGGGCAGGACGAAACGCATGGGCCAGATGACATGCGGGGCCATGGCCCAGAGGATTTCCCGCTCCATCAGCGCTTCGCGCACTAGGCGAAACTCGTAATGCTCGAGATAACGCAGGCCGCCATGGATGAGCTTGGTGGCGGCGGAAGACGTGCCTGAAGCGAAATCGCCCTTTTCCGCAAGCGCCACGGCATAGCCCCTGCCCACGGCATCGCGGGCAATGCCGCAGCCATTGATGCCGCCACCGATGACAAAAAGATCGAAAATATTCTCGCCGGACATAGAGCCTCCACGACAGCGTCGGGGGATCGCGTCCCCATCGTTGAAAGACAATTGCCATAAAAACGAAAATAAAACGAATGTCAAAAGAAAACAAACGAAACACGTTCCGGCAAAGGCGAACGGGCGCTGCGCGCCGTCCACCGTATGGCCAGCCTCTTACGGGGTCTGTGTTTCAGCCATGTGTCTGGGAAACCTGCTCAAGCTCATAGAGCACGCCACCCATATCCTTCGGATGGAGGAAAAGAACGGGATTGCCATGCGCGCCGATCTTCGGCTCGCCGTCCCCCAGAATTCGAACGCCCTTTTTGACGAGATCGTCGCGCGCCGCGACAATGTCAGGCACTTCGAAGCAGAGATGATGCGTGCCGCCCCCCGGATTTCTCTCGAGAAAAGCGGCAATCGGCGAATTTTCGGCAAGCGGATAAAGAAGCTCGATCTTGGTATTGTCAGCCTGAATGAAAACCACCGTCACGCCGTGTTCGGGTAGCGATTGCGGTTCCGACATCTCTGCGCCCAACAGCCTGTAGCGGGCAATTGCGGCATTAAGATCGGGCACCGCGATAGCGACGTGATTCAATCTTCCGAACATGGCCGTCTTTCCCTCACGCGTTGCGCCTGATGCCTTCTAGCAGGTCGAGCACCTTGTTGGCAGCATCCATGACATTGGTGCCGGGGCCGAAAATCGCGGAGACACCGTGGTCGAGCAGGAACTGATAATCCTGCCGAGGAATGACGCCGCCCACGACGACGATGATGTCTTCCGCGCCCTTCTGTTTCAGCGCCTCGACCAGCTGCGGCGCCAGCGTCTTGTGACCGGCGGCGAGCGACGACATGCCGACCACATGCACCCTGTTCTGGACGGCGAGATCGGCTGCTTCAACAGGTGTCTGAAACAGGGGCCCGGCCAGCACATCGAAACCGATATCGCCGAAGGCAGAGGCAATGACCTTCGCGCCGCGATCATGCCCATCCTGCCCGAGCTTGGCGACCATGATGCGCGGCTTGGTGCCGATCCTCTCAGCCACACCGGAAAGCCGGGCGGCGAGCGTGGCAAGTTCCGGCTCGTCCTTGTAGGCCTCGCCGTAAATATCGCTCACCACCTCCGGCACGGCGGCATGGTCGCCGAAGGCTGCACGCAGCGCATCGGAAATCTCTCCCACCGTCGCGCGGGCGCGGGCGGCGACAACCGCGGCTTCGAGAATATTGCCCTTGCCGCTGCGGGCGATCTCGGAAAGTGCTGCCAAAGCGGCGGTCACGTCCTTGCCATCGCGGCGGCGGCGCGTTTCTTCGATGCGGCGGATTTGTGCGGCCCGCACGGCGGCGTTGTCAATATCGAGAACATCGATATCCTCTTCATTTTCCAGACGATAACGGTTGACGCCAACGATAACCTCCTCGCCCTTGTCCACCGCCGCCTGCCGTCGCGTTGCCGCCTCTTCGATCAGCCGTTTCGGCAAACCTTCCGCCACCGCCTTGGTCATGCCGCCAAGCGCCTCGACCTCCTCGATCAGCGCCCAGGCCTTCTCTGCCAGTTCGTCCGTCAGGCTTTCGACATAATAGGAGCCGGCCAGCGGATCGACGACTTTTGTGACGCCGGTTTCGTGCTGAAGGATAAGCTGGGTATTCCGGGCGATGCGGGCGGAAAACTCCGTCGGCAGGGCAATCGCCTCATCGAAGGAATTGGTGTGCAGCGACTGCGTGCCGCCGAGCACGGCGGACATGGCCTCGAAAGCGGTGCGAACGATATTGTTATAAGGGTCCTGCTCCTGAAGCGAGACACCCGAGGTCTGGCAATGGGTGCGCAGCATCAGCGACGACGCCTTCTGCGGCTTGAACTCCTCCATGATGCGCGACCAGAGCAGGCGCGCGGCGCGCAGCTTGGCAGCCTCCATGAAGAAATTCATGCCGATGGCGAAAAAGAACGACAGGCGCCCGGCGAAATCATCGACGTTCAGTCCCTTGGCCAGCGCCGCCCGCACATATTCGCGGCCATCCGCCAGCGTGAAGGCCAGCTCCTGCGTAAGCGTCGCGCCCGCTTCCTGCATGTGATAGCCGGAAATGGAGATGGAATTGAATTTCGGCATCTCCCTCGCCGTATATTCGATGATATCGGCAATGATCCGCATCGAGGGTTCCGGCGGATAGATATAGGTGTTGCGGACCATGAACTCCTTGAGGATGTCGTTCTGAATGGTGCCGGAAAGGGCGGCGCGGGGCACACCCTGTTCTTCACCCGCAACGATGAAACTGGCGAGCACCGGAATGACAGCACCGTTCATGGTCATCGACACCGAGACTTTTTCGAGCGGGATGCCGTCGAACAGGATTTTCATGTCCTCGACGCTGTCTATCGCCACGCCGGCCTTGCCGACATCGCCCTCCACACGCGGATGATCGCTGTCATAACCGCGATGGGTGGCAAGATCGAAGGCAACTGAAACGCCCTGCTGACCGGCGGCGAGCGCCTTGCGGTAAAAGGCGTTCGAGGCTTCGGCCGTGGAAAAACCGGCATATTGGCGGATGGTCCAGGGCCGGCCGGCATACATGGTAGCGCGCGGGCCGCGCGTGAAAGGTGCAAAGCCCGGCAGGCCGTCGAGATGCGAAATCTTCTGAAGATCGTCAACCGTATAGAGCGGCTTGACCTCAATGCCTTCGGGCGTGTGCCAGACGAGCGTTTCCGGTGAACGCTTCAGCTCTTTCTCGGCAAGCTGCAGCCAATCCCGCACCGTTTTTTCACCCGACATGCATCTCTCCCCTTCTGCATTTCATTTTAGCACCGTGGCCGGTGATCGTGACGAAAATCGAACGATCCGCCCGCAGGTCCGACCCCGTAAACAGCTCCGGCCCACATGCGTTCCGGAAAAAACGGCAGCGGCCATCATTCGAATTCGAGGATAACTTCATCCACCGCGAGGCTGTCGCCCGGTTTTGCCGCCACTCTGGCAACGCGGCCGCGTTTTTCCGCGCGAAGGATGTTTTCCATCTTCATGGCCTCCACCGTCGCCAGCGCCTGCCCGGCCTCCACCTCATCGCCCTCACCCACGGAAATACCGGTGATGACGCCCGGCATGGGGCAGAGCAGCAGTTTCGATGTATCCGGCGGCAGTTTTTCCGGCATCAGCAGCGCCAGTTCCGCCACATGCGGGCTGCGCACATGGGCACGAATATCCATGCCGCGCCAGCGCAGGCGGATCGCAGCACCTGCTAGCTCGACCTTGGCGGCGATAACCTCACCCGCTACCGTGAACAGGCCAAGGCTCTGGCCGGGAAGCCAGCCGGTATCGACGCTGAGCGCCGTCCCGTCTTCAAAACGAACCGCTGTGCCATCCGTGCCGGTTTCAACGCCGACCCTGTGGCGGGATGCGCCAAACGACACCACCCAGTCCTGACCGACAATGCGGCGGTGATTTCCGATGGTGCCGGAAATTTCGACTGCGCGGCTCTGCAGCCGCTGATGGATGATGGCGGCGATGGCGGAAAGCTGGCGCGCCGTGGCCTCATCCGGTTCCACGCCGGAAAATCCCTCCGGAAATTCTTCCGCGATAAAACCCGTCGTCAGGCGGCCGGCGCGGAAACGCTCATGCTGCATGACGGCCGACAGGAAGGGCAGATTATGGCCGATGCCCTCCACCTCGAAACGATCCAGCGCCTGCCCCATGGCGTCGATGGCGGTTTCACGATCCTTGCCGAGAGCGCACAGCTTGGCGATCATCGGATCGTAATACATCGAGATTTCGCCGCCTTCGAACACGCCGGTATCGTTGCGGATGACGGTGCCGTTTTCCTGCGCACCCTCCTGCGGCGGGCGATATCGCGTCAGCCGGCCGATGGAGGGCAGGAAGTTGCGATAGGGGTCTTCGGCATAAAGCCGGCTCTCGATGGCCCAGCCGTTCAGTTTCACATCCGCCTGTCCGAAGGAGAGCTTTTCACCTGATGCCACACGGATCATCTGTTCGACCAGATCGATGCCGGTGATGAGTTCCGTTACCGGATGCTCCACCTGCAGGCGGGTGTTCATTTCCAGAAAGTAGAAATTCCTCTCGCCATCGACGATGAATTCCACCGTGCCGGCCGAATGGTAACCGACGGCTCTCGCCAGCGCCACGGCCTGCTCGCCCATGGCTTTGCGGGTGGCTTCGTCCAGAAAGGGCGATGGCGCTTCCTCGATGACTTTCTGGTTACGGCGCTGGATCGAGCATTCTCGCTCACCCAGATAAAGTGTGTTGCCGTGCTTGTCGCCCAGCACCTGAATTTCAATATGGCGCGGCTGGGTGACGAATTTCTCGATGAAGATGCGGTCATCGCCAAAGGAGGATTTCGCCTCGTTTCTCGAGGACTGGAAACCCTCGCGCGCCTCGGCATCGTTGAAAGCGATGCGCATGCCCTTGCCACCGCCGCCGGCCGACGCCTTGATCATGACGGGATAACCGATCTGCGAGGCGATCCTCACCGCCTCATCCGCATCTTCGATCAGCCCCATATGGCCGGGAACGGTGGAAACACCCGCTTCCGCGGCCAGTTTCTTGGAAGTGATCTTGTCACCCATGGCCTTGATGGCGCCAACAGGCGGACCGATGAAGACGACGCCCGCCTTTTCCAGCGCCTCGGCGAAGACAGCGTTTTCCGACAGGAAACCGTAGCCGGGATGAACAGCATCCGCCCCGGTCTTCGCGATTGCCTCAAGAATCCTGTCAATGACGATATAGGACTGCGATGAAGGGGCCGGGCCGATATGAACGGCCTCATCCGCTTGTCTCACATGCAGCGCATTGGCATCCGCATCCGAATAGACCGCGACAGTGGCGATGCCCATCTTGCTTGCTGTCTTGATGACCCGGCAGGCAATCTCGCCGCGATTGGCGATGAGGATTTTCTTGATCATGCGGTTATTCTCCCCTCGCATCGTCATCATCGTCGCGGAATTTCTTTTCATAGGGCATCATCAGGATCGCCGAGGCAGTGGCGGCGGCGCCGAACAGGGATGCAATGGGCATGACGACCAGCAGCACGGGCACGACCGGATTTGCCGCACGGGCGATGCGCGCGCCCAAACCGCCAATGTCGAGAAAGATCAGCGCTGCACCAACGCAGACACCGATCAGCACACCAACTGCCGCATTGAGCGCCAAGAAACGCAACATCTGCCGATGATCGAGCCGGGCGGCCTCCGGCGTCATCTTTGGTTTCGGATCACGACCGCCGGATGCCCTGCCTGCGTTGCCACCACGACGTTGTTCCAGCCAGCGTCGCAGCCATTGCAGGTCCATATGAAGTATGTCGACAATCATGTTCCTCCTCCCCCTCAGGAAAAATGTCGCCGCCTGCCCTCAAATCTCGAAAAAATTCTCGAAGGATTCCGGGAAGTTCTGCCGGGCGACACGTTCGTCAATGACAAGCATCGCCTGATAGGAAAGCGGATCGAAGTTCTTTTCCGCCGGCACCACCTCGCGGCCGAAGAGCAGGTTGAGGCGGGCGGCGTCGAGATTGCCACGCTCGAAGGGTTCGGCACCGAAATGGTGCCAGAGCGAGTGCAGAAAGGCGGCATCGATGCGATGCTCCTTGGAATCGTCGCGCGCCCTGCGAGGTATCATCTTGATAGGCGTTACCCCCTTGGGGTTCGCGCGGCGGATGGTGAACTGGACGCCCGTGCTCGGCATACCGGAGGGAAACCCCTTGTGTTTGGTCATTTCGGGCAGGTTCGCCATTTTTTGTCCTTCGAAAAGCATGTCCAGTAAAAGCGGGTTCGCCTTTACCTGCGGACAATGCGTAGTTCAAATAATTAGAGCGCTTTCATGGTCCATTAAAACCAGAAGCGCTCTAGTCTTTTCATTATGCCTTGCTGATCTTGTCCTGCGTCTTCGTGTCGAAGTCGGAGGCATCGTGGCGTTCATGCAATTGTTCAGACGGATCGCCGGAGGTCTTGTTGACGATCACGCCGCGTTTGACAGCAGGGCGTCCGCCGATTTCCAGCGTCCAGCGCATCAGGTTCTTATAGCCGTCCGCCTCCAGAAATGCACCCGCATCGCCATAGGCCTGGCCGAGCGCGATCTTGCCATACCATGGCCAGACGGCCATATCGGCAATCGTGTATTCGGAGCCGGCGAGATATTGGTTTTCAGCAAGGTGGCGGTCGAGCACGTCGAGCTGGCGCTTGACTTCCATGGCGTAACGGTCGATCGCATATTTGATCTTGATCGGCGCATAGGCATAAAAATGGCCGAAACCGCCGCCGAGGAAGGGGGCGGAGCCCATCTGCCAGAACAGCCAGTTCAGCGCCTGGGTGCGGGCATTGCCCTCTTTCGGCAGGAAGGCGCCGAATTTTTCCGCGAGATAAACGAGAATGGAGCCGCTTTCGAAAACGCGCGTCGGCTCAGGCGTCGAGTGATCCATCAGTGCCGGGATTTTGGAATTCGGATTGACGCCGACAAAACCGGAACCGAACTGGTCGCCTTCACCGATCTTGATCAGCCAGGCATCATAATCTGCGCCCTTGTGGCCGGCGGCCAGCAATTCTTCCAGCATGATGGTGACCTTCTGGCCATTCGGCGTCGCCAGCGAATAAAGCTGCAGCGGGTGCTTGCCGACGGGCAGTTCCTTTTCATGGGTGGGACCGGCAATCGGACGGTTGATATTGGCGAACTGGCCGCCATTGCCCTTGTCCCAGGTCCAGACCTTGGGCACCTCATATCCGGCGGGGAAATTATCTGCGGAGGAATTTTCGGCCATGAAAATGTGTCCTTGTGCGTTTCGGGAGGACATCCGGACATCCGGGCGCCTGAACAAACATATAGTAAGGTGGCCGAAGCATTTTTCCAGCCCTACAGCAGATCAGAGCGGAATGGTGTCGTGTTTCTTCCAGCGGGTTTCCACGCTCTTGTTGCGCAGCGACGCGAAGGCGCGGGCGATGCGACGGCGTGAGGAATGCGGCATGATGACCTCATCGATGAAACCGCGTTCCGCCGCCACAAAGGGATTGGCGAAACGCTCCTCATATTCCTTCGTGCGCGCGGCGATCTTTTCCGGATCGGCAAGCTCGGAACGATAGAGGATTTCCGCCGCACCCTTCGCGCCCATCACGGCGATTTCCGCCGTCGGCCAGGCGTAATTCACATCCGCGCCGATATGTTTCGACGCCATCACGTCATAAGCGCCGCCATAGGCCTTGCGGGTGATCAGCGTCACCATCGGCACCGTCGCTTCCGAATAGGCGAAGAGAAGTTTCGCGCCGTGCTTGATGACGCCGCCATATTCCTGTGCCGTTCCGGGCAGGAAACCCGGCACATCCACCAGCGTCAACAGCGGAATATTGAAGGCATCGCAGAAGCGCACGAAACGCGCCGCCTTGCGCGAACTGTCGATATCGAGGCAGCCGGCCAGCACCATCGGCTGGTTGGCGACGACGCCCACCGTCTGGCCTTCGAGACGGATGAAACCGGTGATGATGTTGCGGGCAAAGGCCTCCTGCAACTCGAAGAAATCGCCCTCATCGGCCAGCGCGTGGATCAGTTCCTTCATGTCATAGGGCTTGTTGGAACTATCAGGGATCAGCGTATCAAGACGTGCTTCCAGCCGTGCGGGATCGTCATGAAACGGCCGGACCGGTGGCTTTTCGCGATTGTTGAGCGGCAGGAAATCGAACAGCAGCCGCACATGTTCCAGCGTCTCAATGTCGTTTTCATAAGCGCCATCGGCGACCGAGGATTTTTTCGTGTGGGTGGAGGCTCCGCCCAGTTCCTCAGCCGTAACGATCTCGTTGGTCACGGTTTTGACCACATCCGGCCCGGTCACGAACATGTAGGAGGTATCGCGCACCATGAAGATGAAATCGGTCATGGCCGGCGAATAAACCGCACCGCCCGCACAAGGTCCCATGATGACAGAGATTTGCGGCACGACGCCGGAGGCGACGACATTGCGCTTGAACACATCGGCATAACCGCCGAGCGAGGCCACGCCTTCCTGAATACGCGCGCCGCCGCTGTCGTTGAGGCCGATCACCGGCGCGCCGTTGCGCACCGCCATATCCATGATCTTGCAAATCTTCTGGGCATGGGTTTCCGAGAGCGAACCGCCAAGAACGGTGAAATCCTGCGAAAACACATAGACCTGTCGGCCATTGATGGTGCCCCAGCCGGTGACGACACCGTCGCCCGCCACCTTCTGCTCCGCCATGCCGAAATCCACCGCCCGGTGGGTGACGTACATGTCATACTCTTCGAAGGAACCTTCATCCAGGAGCACGTCGATACGCTCGCGCGCCGTCAGCTTGCCTTTGCCATGCTGCGCCTCGATGCGCTTGACGCCGCCGCCGAGCCGCGCCTCAGCGCGCCGCGTTTCCAATTGCTCCAGAATGCCGGGCATGTTTCCTCCATGCGTTGTGCCACGATCAATAGCCCATAAAACATTCGCCAAGAAGCCTTGATCGTGCGCGTATGCGTGCCATAAATATTTGCAATGTTTAATTTTGCAAAGTTGCAACATGGCGACGGAAAAACTCTTCATCGGCCGTAAGGTTCGCGGCCTTCGCGAAAACGCCCGCGCCACGCAGGCGCAATTTGCGGAACGGCTCGGCATTTCCGCGAGCTACCTGAACCAGATCGAGAATAACCAACGCCCCGTTTCGGCCAGCGTTCTGGTGACGCTGGTGGAAAAATTCCAGCTCGACATGGCGGAACTCGCGACCGGTGAAAGCGACCGGCTGGTTTCCGCCGTGCGCGAGGCGCTGAAGGACCCGCTGTTCCTGAATTACGAGCCGGGGCTTCAGGAGTTGAAGCTGATTGCCCAGAACGCGCCGGGTTTTGCCCATGCGCTGCTGCGCGCCCATCAGGCCTATCGCCAGAACAGCGAGCAGCTGGTGCAGCTGGATGACCGGCTAGGCCGCGGCACCGCGCAGGTGGAAAGAACCCCCTACGAGGAGGTGCGCGACTTCTTCCACTTCGTCGACAATTACGTTGCCGAGATCGATCTTCTGGCCGAGGAGCTGGCGGAAGAACTGGAGATAGAAGGCGGCGAGACCTATGGCATTCTGGCGGCGCATCTGAAGAGCCGTTACGGCATCCATATCACCCGAACCGAGGCGGCGGGTGGTCTGATCCGGCACTTCGATCCTGCCGGCAAGACCCTCGCCCTCAGCTCCTACATGGCCGCGCCGACCCGCTGTTTTCAGCTTGCATTGCAGATCGCCCAGCTTCACGCCGGCCCAACGGTGGACAGGGTGCTGGCCGGCGCCGGTTTCCGCAATTCGGAAGCCGCGGAAATCTGTCGTATCGGGCTGCACAATTATTTCGCCGCAGCCCTCATCCTGCCCTATGGGCAATTTCATCGGGCGGCGCAGGAACTGCGCCACGATCTTGAGCTTCTGGCCGTGCGTTTCGGCGCGAGCCTTGAGCAGGTGGCCCACCGGCTGAGCACGTTGCAACGGCCGGGCATGAAGGGCGTGCCGATCTTTTTCGCCAAGATCGACCGCGCCGGCAACATCACCAAACGCCACAGCGCCACGCGGCTGCAATTTGCCCGTTTCGGCGCGGCCTGTCCGCTGTGGAATATCCACCAGGCCTTCGAAAGCTCCGACAGGATCGTGCGGCAATTGGCGGAAACGCCTGACGGCGTGCGCTATCTTTCCATCGCCACGCAGATCGAAAAGGCCGGCGCCGGCTTCAATACGGAAAGACCGCGTTATGCCATCGCGCTCGGCTGCGAAATTTCCCATGCGCAGAATTTCGTTTATGCCGACACGCTCGATCTTGGCAATGCGGCCTCCTTCAAACCGATCGGCATTTCCTGTCGGGTCTGCGAGAGGGTGGATTGCGTGCAACGCGCCGTGCCGCCGCTGAAACGCAAGCTGCATTTCGATCATCTTTCGCGCGGAGCCTTGCCCTACAGTATAGCCGATTTTTAACCCCGCTCAGGGCAGCGGCACCATGGCGCGCCGCATGATGTTGGCGTAGTAGCCCCAGAAAAGCCGCGCGGCCACGGAGCGCCATGGCGACCAGATTGTTGCCCGCTCCGCCAGCCACTTCGCATCTGGCCTCACCTCCAGGGCAAGCGCATGCGCCACCGCCGATCTCAGCGCCACATCGCCGACCGGAAAAATATCCGGGTGCCCGCCGCAGAACATCAGATAGACCTCCGCCGTCCACGGGCCGATACCGCGAAGCGCAACCAGCTCGGAAACGGCAGCGCGTCCCTCCTTGCGCACCACGCCGTCAAGATCGATCTGCCCTTCCGTGACGGCGCGCGCCAGTCCTTCCAGCGTCGTCGCCTTGGCGCGCGAAAGGCCAAAGGTGGCGCGCAATTCCTCGGGTACGCCGAGATAATTTTCCGCCGTGACCACGCCGCCGGTGCCGGCAAGGATACGCGCCCATATGGCATTGGCGCTGGCGCGCGACACCATTTGCGAGACGACGATGTGGGCAAGGCCGGAAAAGCCGGGCTCATGAATGCGCAGTTCCAGCGGACCGGCTTTTTCGATGACGAGGCCGAGAGCCGGATCGAGTTGGGCGAGATGCTCCAGCCCTTCGCTGATGTCGTCCATCCCGGTAATGATTTTCATGTCCGTCATTCCATATGCCGCCAGCCGCTGGCGGGGTGCTTTAAAACATGGCAGAAGAAACCATGCCTTCGCCTCTCCGTCAAAAACCGGTTTACCGTTTTGCGCCAAGCCCCAATGGCCTGCTGCATCTCGGCCACGCGCTTTCCGCCTTCCTGAACCACGATATGGCGCGAGACAATGACGGCCGCTTTCTGCTGCGCATCGAGGATATCGACCAGACGCGCTGCACCCCGGAGCTGGAACAGGCGATCTATGACGATCTTGGCTGGCTGGGTCTCGACTGGGAGAAACCGGTGCGGCGGCAATCGGAGCATTTCGATGCGTACCGTGTTGCGCTGGAAAGTTTGATCAAGGCAGGACTTGCTTACCCGGCTTTTCTGAGCCGTGGAGAAACCAAGGCAATCGTTCGTACTTTCGAGGCGGAGGGAGGGTCGTGGCCCCGCGATCCCGATGGCGCGCCGCTTTACCCGGCCATAGACCGGGAAAGGCCAAAGGCGGAACGGGATGCGCTGCTCGCCTCCGGCCGTCCGCACGCCTGGCGGCTCGACATGGAAAAGGCGACCCGTGCCGCCGGCAGCCCCCTGTTCTGGCAGGAAAGCGGCGATGGCGAGACGGGACAAATCGAGGCCCTGCCCGCGGTTTGGGGCGATGTGGTGCTGTCGCGTTCCGACGCGCCTTCAAGCTATCATCTTTCCGTTGTGGTGGACGATGCGCTGCAGGGCATCACCCATGTGGTGCGCGGTATGGATCTCTATCACGCCACCGCCATTCACCGGCTGTTGCAACACCTGCTGAACCTGCCGCAGCCGGCCTACCACCATCACCGGCTGATCCTGGGCGCGGACGGGCGCAAGCTCTCGAAAAGCGAAGGCAGCACCGGGCTTTCCGCCCTTCGTTCGGAAGGCGTTGCGCCCTCAGATATCCGCCGGCTTGTCGGGCTCCTCTAGAACCTGACCGCGGCGCGCGCCGTTGCCGCCGATATTGCGGCGGATGATCTGGCGGACCTTGTATTTCATCAGCGCGGCATTCACCTCAGCCCCCAGCATGAAGATGACGCCGACCATATAAAGAAACACCAACACCACCATCACCGAGGCGAGACCGGCATAGGTGGCGGCATAATTGGCGAAGGTGGAGAGATAATAGGCGAAGATCGCGGCACCGATGACCCAGAAGATCATCGTCAGGAGAATGCCCGGCCAGACATCCCAGATGCGGCGCTTGCCGGCCGGAAGCCACAGATGCGCCGCCACCAGCCCCGCCGTCAGCACCACGATGGTGCCGTATAGACCGAGGCTGGAGATGGTGTTCAGCACATCCGTCAGCCACGGGAACCGCTGCTCGGCAAAAGATGTGGCGACCGGCACGGCGACCAGCACGATGCTGATGCCGGCAAAGACCACGACGGCGATCAGCACATAAAGCAGGCTGAGCAGGCGGGTGACATACCACCAGCGCGTTTCGGTGACACGATAGGCGCGGTTCAATGAAATGCGCAGCGCCTCGACACCATTGGACGCAAAATAGGCGGCCGCCAGCACCGAAATCGTCAGCAGCCCGCCGCGCGGAATGGTCAGCACCTGCTGCACCTGCGCCGCCAGCGGCCCGGCAATCGCCTCCGGCCAGGTGTCGAAAATCAGATGCACTGCCGTTTCGGAAAATTGGTCGGCCCCCAAAAAACCGGCGAGTGCCGTGCCGAAGATCAGGAACGGAAACAGGGCCAGCAGGATGGACAGCGCCATATGGCTCGCCATCGCCCAGCCGTCATCCTCGGCGAAATGGGAATAGGCATCGAAGGCAACCTTGCCTGCCAGGCGCACTGCGGCAACCATGTCACCTCCATTCATCGGCATTTCATTTGTAACTTCGCCCCGAATATGGGAAATCAGCTTCGCTTTGTACAGCGCGCAAGCTGGCCTTTCGGTTCCAGAAGGGCACGGATTTCGCGCGATCGGATTTTAACGGGCCGGGCAATCGGGCCAGAGCAACAGTCGGTTTCCCGGAGCGGCAAATGTCTGAAAAACCCGTCATCATCATTACCGGATGTTCCTCGGGCATCGGCGCCCATTGCGCCGGCGCGCTCCACCGCGACGGCTGGCGGGTTTTCGCCACCGTGCGGCGCATCGCCGACATGGCCGCACTCGAAAACCAGGGCATCGAGACCCTGATCATGGATTACACCAAGCCGGAGACGATTGCCGCGCTGGTGGACACCGTCGCAGCCCGGACCGGCGGCCGCATCGATGCGCTTTTCAACAACGGCGCCTATGGTCAGCCGGGCGCGGTGGAGGATTTGCCTGTCGAGGCGCTGCGGGCACAGTTCGAAACCAATGTCTTCGGCTGGCACGATCTGACGCGGCGGGTCATTCCCTTCATGCGCGCCCGGGGTGCGGGGCGCATCGTGCATTGCTCCTCCATTCTCGGTCTCGTTCCCTATCGCTATCGCGGCGCTTACACCGCCTCGAAATTCGCGCTTGAGGGGCTGGGCGTCACGCTGCGCATGGAGCTTCAGGGCAGCGGCATTCATGTGAGCCTGATCGAACCGGGGCCGATCACCTCGAAATTCACCGCGACGGCGCTTGCCCATCTCAACGAGCACATCGATCTCGAAAATTCCGCCCATGCGGCGGAATATAAACGCCAGCTGGCGCGCATGGATGGTTCCGGCCCCGTCAACCGCCACAAGCTCGGCCCGGACGCCGTTTATGCCGTATTGAAACATGCCCTGACCGCCAAAAGGCCGAAACCGCATTATCCCGTTACCGTGCCCGCCAAACAGGGGCTTGTGCTGAAACGGCTCTTGCCTGCCGGACTTTTCTATCGTCTGCTGCGCAGATTCGATTGAGGAGGAGTAATACCGCATGTCCGGCTTCACCACCGTTCTGGCCCTTATCGTCATGGGCCTCGTCGTCATCGTGCTGATACGCGGCCTCTTCAACATGCTGAAGGGACAGGACGCCAACCGCTCCAACAAACTGATGCAGCTTCGCCTGCTTTTGCAGGCCGTGGCGATTGTGCTGATCATGTTCACCCTCTGGCTCACCGGCGGTGGCCGCTGACATGGTGAAGCTGAACAAGATCTACACCCGTACCGGCGACAAGGGCACCACGGCGCTGGTTTCCGGCCCGCGCCGCCTGAAGCACGATCTTCGCGTCGAGGCCTATGGCACGGTGGACGAAACCAATTCGGCGATCGGCGTCGCGCGACTTCATACGGGCGGGATGGAAAAGCTGGATGCCATGCTTTTCCGCATCCAGAACGATCTTTTCGATCTTGGCGCCGATCTCGCCACGCCGGAAAGCGGCGAGCCGCTTTCCTATGAGCCGCTGCGCATCGTCGAAAGCCAGGTCACGCGGCTGGAAAACGAAATCGACGATCTCAATGCCGCCCTCGAACCGCTGACCTCTTTTGTGCTGCCGGGCGGCAGTGCTGCGGCGGCCAGCCTGCATATGGCGCGCACCGTCTGCAGGCGCGGGGAAAGACTGATGGTGGAACTTTCCGTCACTGAAAATGAGATCGTCAGCCCGGCGGCGCTGAAATATGCCAACCGCCTGTCCGACTTCCTGTTCGTCGCCGCCCGTTTCGCCAATGATGCCGGCAAGGCCGATATATTGTGGGTCCCCGGCAAGAACCGCTAAAGCGTTTCAATGACGCAACCAAAGGGCGTTCGATGTTCATACCGCTGCACGATGCGAATTCCCTCAAACATATCCGGCTGCAATATGTCACCATCGGCCTGATCGCGGTCAATGTGCTGGTCTGGCTGTTTACCGGGGTGCTTGCCAGCGATACTGAGGCCAATGCGGCAGCCCTCGGCCTCGGTTTCATTCCGGCAGTGGTGTTCGACTACGCCTATCTGGAACCCGCCCTGCAGGTCGTGCCCGATGACCTGACCGTTGTCACCTATGCTTTCCTGCATCTCGATTTCTGGCATCTGGCCGGCAACATGCTGTTTCTCTGGGTCTTCGGCGACAATGTCGAGGATGCGCTCGGCCATTTCCGTTTCCTGATTTTCTATATCGCCTGCGCCATCGCCGGCGCGCTGTTTCACGGTTTCGTCGCCCCCACCTCCGAAGGTCCGCTGATCGGCGCTTCGGGTGCGGTTTCCGGCGTCGTCGCGGCCTATTTCCTGCTGCATCCCAAGGTGCGCGTCTGGGTGCTGGTTCTCATGCGCATTCCGCTTCCTTTGCCCGCCTTCATTCCGCTGGCGCTGTGGATCGGCCAGCAGTTCCTGATGCTGGCGCTCGGGCTCGAGGAAAACGTTTCCTGGGGCGCGCATGTGGGTGGCATCATGGCGGGCGCAATCATGGTGATTTTCATGCGCAGGCGGGGCGTTCCCCTATTTGACCGCACCATTGTTCCGCCGAGGGCGGCGCAGTTCAAGAATCCGTCGCAAACGGCGGGGTTGTCGCAAATCGAACGGGGCTATGACGGGAGCAGATGAGCTCTTGTGAAAGAGATAGAGTATTTACGTGAACGTCAACGTAAGATATGCCTTACGTGCATGTGATAATGAAGATTGCTCCGTTGTAATTGCGGGAAAAATGCTTATCCATGTCGCCAACCTGTTTTTGGAGGTCCGCGCGGTCAACTGACCAAAGCGGACAGGAGTTTGAGGAAAGCCGCCGATGAAAATCCTTGTCCCCGTTAAACGAGTCGTCGATTACAACGTGAAGATCCGCGTAAAATCGGATGGTTCAGGCGTTGAGCTTGCCAATGTGAAGATGTCGATGAACCCGTTCGACGAAATCTCGGTGGAAGAGGCGCTGCGCCTGAAGGAAGCCGGTAAGGCCGAAGAGGTTGTGGTCGTCTCCATCGGCCCGGCCAAGGCGGAAGAAACGCTGCGCACCGCGCTCGCCATGGGCGCCGACCGCGCCATCCTGATCGAGACCGATGAAACGGTCGAGCCGCTCGCCGTCGCCAAGCTTCTGAAGGGCGTGGCGGAAGCCGAGCAGCCCGGCCTCGTCATCGTCGGCAAGCAGGCAATCGATGACGATTCGAACCAGACTGGCCAGATGCTGGCCGCCCTTCTCGGCTGGGGCCAGGGCACCTTCGCCTCCAAGGTCGTGCCCGCAGATGGCAAGGTCGCAGTCACCCGCGAAGTTGATGGCGGTTTGCAGACGGTGGAGCTGAAGCTTCCCGCCGTCGTCACCACCGATCTTCGTCTCAATGAGCCGCGTTATGCATCCCTGCCGAACATCATGAAGGCGAAGAAGAAGCCGCTCGATAAAAAGGCTCCGGCCGATTTCGGCGTCGATGTTTCACCGCGCCTGAAGGTGCTGAAGACCGAAGAGCCGGCAGGCCGCAAGGCCGGCATCAAGGTCGGCTCGGTTGCCGAGCTGGTCGAAAAGCTCAAAGCCGACGGCGTCCTCTAAGGTTTCGGAAAAGGGAGATATTCTTATGGCCATTCTTCTTCTGGCAGAACACGACAACGCAACCCTTTCCGACCTGACGGCAAAGACGCTGACGGCGGCAACCCAGATCGGCGGCGACGTCCACGTGCTGGTCGCTGGCTCAGGCGCCAAGGGTGCCGCCGACGCTGCCGCGAAACTCTCCGGCGTATCCAAGGTGCTGCTCGCCGACGACGCGTCCTATGCCAATGCGCTGGCAGAACCGCTGGCGGCGCTGATCGTCTCGCTCGCCCCTTCCTATGACGTCATCATCGCGCCGGCCACCGCCTCGGCCAAGAACGTGACGCCGCGCGTTGCGGCCCTTCTCGATGTTGCGCAGGTCTCGGAAATCATCGAGGTCGTCAGCCCTGATACCTTCAAGCGGCCGATCTATGCCGGTAACGCCATCCAGACGGTGCAGGCGACCGATGCGAAGAAGGTCATCACCGTGCGTCCGACCGCCTTTGCAGCCGCCGCCGAAGGCGGTTCGGCAGCGGTTGAAACCATCGGCGCGGCCGCAAACCCCGGCCTTTCCAGCTTCGTTTCCGATGCTCTGGCATCGTCCGACCGTCCGGAGCTGACATCGGCCAAGATCATCATCTCGGGTGGCCGTGCGCTCGGTTCGTCGGAGAAGTTCAAGGAAGTCATCCTTCCCGTCGCCGACAAGCTGGGTGCTGCCGTTGGCGCCAGCCGTGCGGCTGTCGATGCCGGTTATGCGCCGAACGACTGGCAGGTTGGCCAGACCGGCAAGGTGGTTGCGCCGCAGCTTTATATCGCTGCGGGCATCTCGGGCGCCATCCAGCATCTGGCCGGCATGAAGGATTCGAAGGTCATCGTTGCCATCAACAAGGACGAAGAAGCGCCGATCTTCCAGGTGGCCGACTACGGCCTCGTCGCAGACCTCTTCGAGGCGCTGCCGGAACTCGAAAAATCGCTGTAATTTAAGCATAAATTGGAGGCGGCGCGTTTTTTAAACGCGCCGCCTTCTCTTTTTCGGCGATATGCGTAACATCGCCGGCAATAACGCAGACAAAATCCCTGAGAGGAGACCAGCCTATGACCGCCCCCTTTAAGAACATCGGTGTCATTGGAGCCGGTCAAATGGGATGCGGCATTGCGCATGTCTCCGCCATCGCCGGCTACAAGGTCCATATCTACGATCTTTCCAAGGAAGGCATCGAGGCTGGTCTTGCCACGATCAACGGCAATCTCGCCCGCCAGGTCACCAATGGCAAGCTTTCCGACGACGCCCGCAAGCAGGCGCTGGCGCTCATCAGCGGTTCGACCGACATCAACGATCTGGCAGCCATGGACCTCGTCATCGAGGCCGCGACGGAAAACGAGGAGATCAAGCGCAAGATTTATGCGCAGGTCTGCCCGATCCTGAAGCCCGAGGCGCTGCTCGCCACCAATACCTCGTCGCTCTCCATCACCCGGCTTGCATCCGCCACCGACCGTCCCGAACAGTTCATGGGCATCCACTTCATGAATCCGGTGCCGGTCATGAAGCTGGTTGAACTGGTGCGCGGCATCGCCACCAATGAAAAGACCTTCGACGCGGCGAAGGACTATGTGCGGACGCTGGAAAAGGCGATCACCGTTGCCGAGGATTTCCCGGCCTTCATCGTCAACCGCATCCTGCTGCCGATGATCAACGAGGCGATCTATACGCTTTACGAGGGCGTCGGCTCCGTGGAAGCCATCGATACCGCCATGCGCCTCGGCGCAAACCACCCGATGGGTCCGCTGCAGCTTGCCGATTTCATCGGCCTCGATACGTGTTTGTCGATCATGCAGGTGCTGCATGACGGTCTCTCCGACAGCAAATACCGCCCCTGCCCGCTGCTGGTCAAATATGTCGAGGCCGGCTGGCTCGGCCGCAAATCCGGCCGCGGCTTCTACGACTATCGCGGAGAAACGCCGGTTCCGACCCGCTGATCCCCTTCACCTGAACCCTCAGGCAATGAGCAGGTAAATGATCGATCCGACGCCGGCGGCGACGACGGATGCGGCCGTGAGCAACCCGCAATAAACGAGCGTTCCGGAAACGGCGGCGACGAATACGCGCCCTACCGCGTTGGCGGCGAGTGCAGCGAGGATCGCGCTCGCCACGATATCCGGCGACAGATTCTGTGCGCTGGTTCGCAACGCACTGAGAACGGCGACATCGGCATCGAATATGGCCGACAAGGCCGTGAGGGCGATGAAGCCGCCCGCGCCGATCCAGACCAGCAGAACGGCATTCAGCGTTCTCGTCGCGGCAAAGAGCGTGGCGAAAATGGCAAGCGGCGCCAGTTCGAACGGGTTCTTTGCGTCGATTTCCTGTCCGGGCTGCATATCCTGCAGCCTTATCAGGCCGGCGCCGCTCAACCCGAGAACCAGTGCGGCGGCCAGTACTGCCGGTGCGATAAGGGAAATTGTCGTCAGCGAAAGGGCAAGAACGATAACGAGGACCCGGAGCAGCGATACGGTCGCGGCCAGCGCCGCCACACCGGCCAGAGGCCACACGTTTTCACCGCTTTTCGCCTTCTGCCCGAAGCTGGCGGTTACGGCGGTCGATGAAACGAGGGCGCCCGCCAGCCCGGTCACCAGCAGGCCACGGGTTGAGCCTAGGAGGCGCACGGCAATATAACCGCAATAGGAAATCGTGGCGCTGAGCACGGTGAACAGCCATATTTCCCAGGGGTTGAAGCCGCCCCACGGATCGATCGTCCGGTTTGGAAGGATCGACAGGCCAACGGCGGTCATCACGGCAAGCACCAGCGCGGAGCGAAGTTCGATCCATGTCAGCCGTTTCAGCAGGCGGTGAAGAACTTCCCTGCCAGCGAGCAATGCCGCAAGGGCAGCACCACAAGCCGCCGCCGCCTGATATTGCGCCGTTACCGCAAGCCCCCCGAGGGCAAAGACGCAGAGCGCCGCAACCACGCCGGTGACACTGAAATCATTGTCATGGCGCGCCTCGCGCAGCTTGAACCATGAAAAACTGAATGCGAACCCCAGAAAACCCGCCGCGAAGGCGAAGGCGCTGTTCTGTTCGGCGGCCAATACGCCGAAGACGCCACCCAGCAGACCGGCAATGCCATAGGTCCTCATCCCGGCGGTGCGGCTGCCCGCCGGCGCATCGCGCTCCCGCCAGCCGCGCTCAAGACCGACAAGCAGGCCGATGGCGAGGGCAAGACCAAGCCGGGGAATAAGCAACTCCATATCGGCACCCATTCATGGCGGAAGCCAGGATCATTATACGAGGCAGGTACGGGCTTGTCTGCACCGGCCCATCCGCTGGAAAGGCCGGCTCTGAAGAGCGGTTGCGGCCTAAAGCCCTCAATGTCCAGCCGCCGGCATTATTTTCCCGTCGCGGCTGTCACCAGCGCCTTGGCATCCTCGCTGTCCCACGCCGCTGGGCCGTTCATTGCCGCAAGCAGGCAACCGTTTTCATCCAGCAGCAGGGTTGCCGGCAGGCCGAAAGCGAGACCTTCCTTTTTCAGAACGTTGAAGACGCCCATGGAACTGTCGCGGTAATGCTTCAGGGCATCGATCCTGTATTCATCCATGAAGGCTTTCGGTTTTTCATCCGCGCCGGTATCGATATTGACGGCCACGACCTCGAAAGCGCTACCGCCCTTTTCTTTTTCAAGCGCGTTCAGCGCCGGCATTTCCTCACGACAGGGCACGCACCATGTGGCCCAGAGGTTGAGAAGAACCGCCTTGCCCTTGAGATCGGCAAGCGTCATGTCCTGCGCCTGCGGCCCCTTGAAGGAGAGGGGAATGACGCGCGGCGTGTCCGTGGCCGACATGGCCGCCACCTGCCCCTTCAGAAACGGCTTCAGTGAGGCGATGCGGTTCGCCGCCCCCTCACATAAACCGGCGTCAGTCACCGCTGCCCCTTGAACCGGGCTCTCAGACCCAATATGCCTGAACCAGACCGCGCCCGCGCCGCTTAAGACACCGGCAACGGCAGCAATTGCAACCAACTTGGCGGAAGGAAGCCTGAACGGCCTTTTTTCTGTCATCGAATACTCCAGGGCACTGCGAACATGGCTGACGGCACAGATCAGAAATCCTCCAACCAGATGTGGGGCGGACGTTTCGCTTCCGGGCCGTCTGCCATCATGGAAGAGATAAATGCCTCCATCGGCTTCGACAAGAAGCTTTACGCCCAGGATATCCGCGGCTCTATGGCGCATGCCGCCATGCTGGCATCTAAAGGCATTATTTCGCCGGAAGATAAAGACAAGATCACCGATGGCCTGAACACGATCCTGTCAGAGATCGAATCCGGCAGCTTCGAATTCTCGCGCAAGCTCGAAGACATTCACATGAACATTGAGGCGCGGCTTGCAACGCTGATCGGCCCCGCCGCCGGCCGCCTGCACACCGCCCGCTCGCGCAACGACCAGGTGGCGCTCGATTTCCGCCTGTGGGTCAAGGAAGAACTGCAAAAGACGGAGGGTATGCTGACCGCCCTCATCGCCGCCTTCCTCGACCGTGCCGAAGAAAATGCCGACACGGTGATGCCGGGCTTCACCCATCTGCAGACGGCCCAGCCCGTGACCTTCGGCCATCATTGCATGGCCTATGTGGAAATGTTCGGCCGTGACCGCGCCCGCGTGCGCCACGCCATCGAACATATGGATGAAAGCCCGATCGGCGCGGCTGCCCTTGCTGGCACCGGTTATCCCATCGACCGCCATATGACGGCCAAGGCGCTCGGTTTCCGCGAGCCGACCCGCAATTCCATCGACACCGTCTCCGACCGCGATTTCGCGCTGGAGTTCCTGTCGATCGCCTCCATCTGCGCCACGCATCTGTCGCGCCTCGCCGAAGAAATCGTCATCTGGTCGACGCCGCAATTCGGCTTCATCCGCCTGTCGGATGCCTTCTCCACCGGCTCCTCGATCATGCCGCAGAAGAAGAACCCCGACGCCGCCGAACTGGTACGCGCCAAGACCGGCCGCATCAACGGCTCGCTGATCGCCCTTCTGACAGTGATGAAGGGCCTGCCGCTCGCCTATTCCAAGGACATGCAGGAAGACAAGGAACAGGTTTTCGACGCCGCCGAGAGCCTGGAACTGGCGATTGCCGCCATGACCGGCATGATCCGCGACCTGGAAGTGCGCAAGGACCGCATGCGCGCCGCCGCCGGTTCGGGTTATTCCACCGCCACCGATCTTGCCGACTGGCTGGTGCGCGAAGCGGGCCTGCCCTTCCGCGATGCCCACCATGTGACCGGCAATGCCGTGGCGCTGGCGGAAAAAAAAGGCTGCGATCTCGCCGATCTTTCGCTGGAAGAATTGCAGGCCATCCACCCCGGCATCACCAAGGGCGTTTTCGACGTTCTGTCCGTAGAAGCATCGGTCGCCAGCCGCACGAGTTTCGGCGGCACGGCGCCTTCGGAAGTGAAGAAGCAGATCGCCTGGTGGCGCGGACGCAACTGATAAGCCGATCTGACGTCGTCACCCCGGACTTGATCCGGGGTCCAGCGCGATCAAGTCTTTGATCGCAAAAGACTCTTTTCACGGCGCGGACGCGCCGTGGCTGGATGCCGGATCAAGTCCGGCATGACGGAGGAGAGATTTTCGCGCTTTGCTCCAGTCTGAGGGTGCACAAGCGCCCTGTTTTTCGTTATCAGAGAGGCACATATTTCCGTTGGACAGGCCCATGCTTTCAAAAACCGCGCGCAAACTCATCGTTCCCATCGGCATGACGCTCGCCGTCAGCCTTATTCTCAGCGCCTGCGGGCGTAAGGGCGACATCGACCCGCCGAGCACGCCGGTCGAAATGCGCAACAAGCGCAATGCCGACGGAACGGAGACAAAGCCGGCGACGGCGGAACGGCCGTTCATTCTCGACAAGCTTCTCTGACGGATAAAAGCCTGTGAACCATTTCGGCTATATCGACGGCGTGCTGCACGCCGAAAACGTGCCTGTGCCTGAGATCGCCAAGGCGGTCGGCACGCCATTCTACATCTATTCGACTGCGACGCTGGAGCGCCATTACAAGGTGTTTTCCGACGCCTTTGCGGATGTGGACGCCATGGTCTGTTACGCCATGAAGGCCAATTCCAATCAGGCGGTTTTGAAGACGCTGGCAAAGCTCGGCGCGGGCATCGACGTCGTCTCGGGCGGCGAATTGCGCCGTGCGCTCGTAGCCGGCGTTCCGGCAAGCCGCATCATGTTTTCCGGCGTCGGCAAGACGGTTGCGGAAATGGATTATGCGCTGGAAGCCGGCATCTACTGTTTCAACATCGAATCCGAGCCGGAACTGGAAGTCCTCAACCTGCGCGCCGTGAAAGTGGGCAAGCGGGCGCATGTCTCCTTCCGTATCAATCCGGATGTGGATGCGCGCACCCACGCCAAGATTTCCACCGGCAAGAAAGAAAACAAGTTCGGCATTTCCTATGAGCGCGCCCGCGCGGTCTATGCCCATGCCGCCACCCTGCCCGGCATCGAAGTGACCGGCATCGACATGCATATCGGCAGCCAGATCACCGAATTGCAGCCTTTCGAGGACGCTTTCCGGCTGCTGCGCGAACTTGTCGAGGCGCTGCGCACTGACGGCCACACGATCAGCCACGTCGATATTGGCGGCGGTCTCGGCATCCCCTATCGCGATGACAATAATCCGCCGCCGCTGCCGGATGCCTATGCGCATATCGTCAAGAACGAACTAAAGAGCCTCAACTGCAAGATCGTAACCGAGCCCGGCCGCCTGATTGTCGGCAATGCCGGCATTCTGGTGACCGAAGTGATTTATGTGAAGGACGGCGGCGAAAAGACCTTCGTGATCGTCGACGGCGCGATGAACGATCTCATCCGCCCGACGCTTTATGAGGCCTATCACGGCATCCGCCCTGTGGTGCAGCCGGCAGAGAATACGCCGCGCATCAAGGCCGATATCGTCGGCCCGGTTTGCGAGACCGGCGATTATCTGGCGCTGGACCGGGAGATGGCTGCCCCGCAGCCGGGCGATCTGATCGCCGTCAGTTCCGCAGGTGCTTATGGCGCGGTGCAGGCCGGCACCTACAACTCGCGCCTGCTGGTGCCGGAAGTGCTGGTGAAGGATGACCAGTTCCACGTCATCCGTCCGCGCGGCACCTATGAAGAGCTGATCGCGCTCGATTCCGTGCCCGCCTGGCTCGATTGATCTCGCTTGCAGCACCGGTTCGCCGATCACAATCAAGCGAAGCTGCCTAAAAAATGGGGGTGAGGGCCTGGGCGCCCTCGTCTTCGCCACAAAGAATGTTATCCTCGCTCCCGTGATATAAACAGCGCGCCGTTCCGGGAATGGCGTTCGACGTGGCCAGAACCGGGAGAACGGATTGATGACCACAGCCGGAGAGGACAGGACAGGCAGAAAGCGCCCGACCGGCGCATTCGCGCAGCGGCCGGACCTTGCCCGCCGGGTTGCCGGCAAGCGCTTCTTCGCGAAAATCGTCCTGCTTTCGGAAAAAATTGCGCCGAAAACGCTCTGGCCGCTCTCCATCGCCGCCGTGTTTCTGGCGCTTGGCTGGTTCGGCCTCTACCGGCAGATGCCGGATTTCCTGCGGCTCGGCGTTGTCTTCGTGCTCGTCTTCTCCTTCATCGCCACTCTCCTGCCAATCCTGCGGCTAAAATGGCCGACGGACCACGATGCATCCCGCCTGCTTGAAGACCGCAACGGTCTCGCGCACCAGCCGGTTGGCGTGCAGGAGGACGAACCGGCCTTCGATACGCCCTTTTCCCGAACGCTGTGGAAAGAACACCAGATCCGCATGGCGGAGCGCATCGCCGCGCTGAATGCCGGCCTGCCGAAACCCGATATCGCCCGTTATGACCGCCTCGCGCTGCGCGCCGTTCCCGCCCTTCTTCTCGCCGCCGCCTTCGGTTTTTCCTATTCCAACGGCGCCGGCACGATTGCCGATGCCTTCCGCAGCCAGCCGGCCGTCGGTCCGCTCAATCCCGATATCCGTCTCGATGCCTGGGTCACGCCGCCATCCTATACCGGCCGCGCGCCGATTTTCCTGACCGGACGCGATGCCACCAACCGTAATGCGGTTTCCGTGCCGCAATCCTCCAAGCTGACGATCCGCATGACCGGCGGCGATGGCGGCGAGGAAGTGACCTTCGAACCGGAAATGGCAGGCGCGCTGCAAAAGCTTGCGCCGGAAGCGGCACGCGCCGATAGCGCAAGCGGCGACGTAGCCGTTCAAACGCCGGCTCGATCGGCAGACCAGCCCGTCGCGCCGCGCACTTTCGCCATGGATGTTACCGAAAGCGGCATGATCACCGCGAATGGCGAACAATGGGTGTTCAACGTCATTCCCGACCAGCCGCCCAGCATCGCCTTCGACAATATGCCGCGCCGGGCCGTCAATGGCGCGCTGGAAGTGGGCTTTACCGCCAAGGACGATTATGGGCTTAAAGAAGCCCATGCCATCATCGAGCCGATTGGCGTTGCGGAAGGTGCGACCGCGCTTTACCCACCGCCGGAATTCAAGCTGGACCTGCCGCGGCAGAACAATCGCGAGATCAAGGGCCTGACCAGCCGCAACCTGACCGAACATCCGATGGCGGGAAAACGTGTGCGCATCACGCTGGTGGCGACGGATGGCGCCGGCCAGACCGGCCGCAGCCCCGCGCATGAAATGGTGCTGCCGGGCCGCAATTTCTCCGAACCGCTGGCCGCCTCCATTGCCGAGCAGCGGCAGATATTCTCGCTCGATACGCGCCAGATGCCGAAGGCGATCGCCTATAACGAGGCGGTGGGCCTGCGCCCGGAAGAGACCATTCCCAACACCACCCATTACCTCCTGCTGCAATCGGCGCAGACCCGCATGCGGCTCGCCTATAATGAGGAGATGCTGAAGGATACGGCCGATTATCTCTGGGAAATCGCGCTCGGCATTGAGGACGGCGATCTTTCGCAGGCCGAAAGACGCCTGCGCGATGCGCAGAATGCGCTTTCCGAAGCGCTTCAGCGCAATGCCTCCGACGAAGAAATCGCCAAGCTGATGCAGGAACTGCGCGAAGCCATGCAGCAGTTCATGAGCGAGCTTGCCCAGCGCATGCAGAATGCGCCGCAGGCCAACATGAACCAGCAGACGCAGAACGTATTGCGACAGCGCGATCTGGAAAACATGATGAACCAGATCGAGAACCTTGCCCGCTCCGGCAATCGCGACGCGGCGCAGGAAATGCTCTCGCAGCTGCAGCGCATGATGAACAATCTGCAGGCGGGCCGCCCGCAGCGTCAGGGCCAGCAAGGGCAGCAGCAGAGCAGCAAGATGCGCCAGCAGATCGACAAGCTGGGCGAAATCCTGCAACAGCAGCAGAAGCTGATGGATGAGACCTTCAAGCTGGATCAGGCGCTGCGCGACCGGATGCAGCGCGGCGACCCGCAACAGGGCGGCGAAGGCGAAAACGACCAGCAGATGGGCGAAAACGGCCAACAGCCGCAGCAGGGTCAGCAAGGCGAACAGGGTCAAAATGGTCAGCAGGGCGGACAACAGCCGAGCGACCAGATGACCGCTGAACAGCTACGCGAGGCGCTGAAAAACCTGCGGGCGCAGCAGGATGCGCTCGGCAAACAGCTCGGCGAATTGCAGCAGGGCCTTCGCGATCTCGGTATGGAACCGGGCGAAAACTTCGGCAAGGCGCAGCAGGAAATGCAAGGCGCCGGCGAGGCGCTGGGCAAGGGTCAGGGCGAACAGGCTGTCGAAGGACAGGGCAATGCGCTGAATGCGCTGCGTCAGGGCGCACAGGACATGATGGGCCAGATCATGCAGGCCATGCGCCAGCAGGGCCAGCAGCCGGGGCAAGGTCAGGAGGGCATGGCGGGCCAGGGCGGCCAGAACGGCCGTGATCCGCTCGGCCGCCCGCGCAGCACCACCGGCCCGGATTTCGGCGACCAGGTGAAGGTGCCGGATGAAATTGACGTGCAGCGCGCCCGCGAAATCCTCGAGGCGATCCGCGAGAAGCTCGGCAACAATCCGCCCGGTGAAATCGAGCGGCGGTATCTGGAGCGGTTGCTGGATATACAGTGAGGGTTACGCACGGATCATAGTGCGCTTCGATACGTCCTCAGCGCCTAAACTTTTCCGTCATGCCGGACCTGATCCGGCATCCAGTTGCTGCGCGTCTGCGCGGCGGAAAGAGTTCTTTCAGCCCAAGGACTTGGGCTGGCTGGATTCCGGCTCAAGGCCGGAATGACGGAGGCAGGAAACTGCGCTGAGCCAGAGGCTGACCAACAAAAAAGGCGGCCTAACAGCCGCCTTTCAATCTCTTCGCCCTTATCACTCAGGCCGCCAGCGCCCGCGCCACGGCCTTGCGGATATCCGGAAGCGCAAAGGGTTTGGAAACCACGTCCACAATCTTTGTCGCCAGATCGTCAGCCCGTTCGCGCTGCTCGGCATAACCCGTCATCAGCAAAATGCGCATGGCCGGGAAGCGTTCGGCGGCGCGGTGCGCCAGCTCGATGCCATCCATGACCGGCATGCGGATATCCGAGAGAAGAAGATCGAAACTGGTTTCCTGAAGCTTTTCCAGCCCCTGCTCGCCATCCGCCGCCTCATGGGTCTCGTGACCGTCGAGACGCAGCGCGCGAGCGACGAAAGCCCGCAATGCATCCTCGTCTTCGGTAATCAGAATCTTCGCCATTACTCATTGCTCCTGGGCATCATTTCCAGCCGTGAGCACCATCGCAGGCTCCTCTTTTCAAGAGGTAAACACCCAGCCCTTCGCTGGGTGAATGGTTAATGAGGCGTCTCCGCGCTGTGCCGTTCCGGCACGGCAGGTATGCTCAGGCGTCGCCGGTCACGACGCCGACAAAGGGCAGTTCGCGGAAGGCATAAGCGACATCCATGCCGTAACCCACGACGAAATAATCCGGACATTCGAAACCGACATAATCGGCCTCCAGATCTTCCTTGCGCTTGACCTTCTTGTCGAGCAGCACGGCGATGGTGACGTTGCGGGCGCCACGCTCGTAGAGCAGTTCCTTGGCGAAACGCAATGTGCGGCCGGATTCGAGAATATCGTCGATCAAGAGGACATCGCGGTCCTTCACGTCGCTGTCGATATCCTTGACGATCCTCACACCTTGGGAAACCGTGCCGGCGCCATAGCTCGACAGCGTGATGAACTCGACTTCAGGGGCAAGGCCGCTGTCATGCAGCGCGCGGATAAGATCGGCCGCGAAAATGAACGATCCCTTGAGCACGGCAATGACCAGCAAATCCTTGGTCGGGCCGCTGGCAATGTGCTTGGCCATATCGCGATTGCGCTCGGCGATCTGCTCGGCGCTATAAAGCGGCTCGATATTTTTTCCACGGACGACGGGCATTCTTTCTCCTGTGCTGCGCCTTGTCGATTTTACCTTTCAGTAAAAATACGAAGACCACGCGTTAGCACAGTCAGCGTTCGGACGCACCCGCCTCAACAAAGGAAAGCTTGATCTCAGGCGTTTTTCCACCGGGATGGCGCAACTTTGCCGAAAAACCGTGGCTGAAACCAGGCTGCATTTCTTTCACCGGCGGTTCGATAACCATGCTGGCCACCAGCTGTCCCTTGGCGGCGAAGAGATCGGCGCGGAGGGCCGGCACCTCTTCAAGATTGCCGCCATTGTTTTCGACGATGCCATTGATGAGCAGAGTATCCATGCCGTCCGCCTCCATCGGGGTCACGGTGACGTGGGAAATGGCGAGCGGGTTCACCGAAGCGGCAACAGCCGGCTTTTCCGGCACGACCACCGAAAGACCGCCCGAGCAGACGAAGACGAAAATCGCGAGCCCCGCCACCAGCGCCGAATAGGCATCTGCCGAAAGACGGGACAATCTGCGGTCCAGCCAGCCGATGAATGCGAGGCCGAGCACACCGATGGTGACGGGTGGTTTTGCCGCCTGCCGGCGCGCAGCACCACGATTGTCGTTTCCGGGTTGCCGCGCACGGTTTTCCTTGATGGTGACAAATTCCGCGTCTACCACATCGCGGTTGGGATTTGCCGCCCGCGCCGTGCGGCGCACCGGCGTTTCCGGCATCAGGAGGTCGAAATCGAATGCCGCTTGCCGGCGAGATGAACGGAACATAGCCATAGAATTCCTTGGGTGAGGTTTTCCGGCCCGCAAAACTGGGCATTGCAACGAATCCTGCCAAGTTTTAAATTTAATTGGTTAATGCTTCGCAAAAACGGCTCGCACAGGCTGCCGGATCCGGGTTAAACCCCGACATCCGAACCCCACGCGCCAGCGGCTTGCGAACCACCACGAAACGAAGAGACTGGAAGTCCGTTGATCCATTTCGAAAATGTCGGGTTGCGTTACGGCATGGGACCCGAGATCCTGAGGGACATGACCTTCGATATCCCCAAGGGTTCGTTCCAGTTTCTGACCGGCCCATCGGGCGCCGGCAAGACGACGCTGCTCCGCCTGCTTTTAATGTCGCTGCAGCCGACACGCGGCAATATCCGCATGTTCAACCGCGATGTGTCGCGCATTCCGCGCAGCGAGTTGCCGATGCTGCGCCGCCGCGTCGGTATCGTGTTTCAAGATTTCCGGCTGCTCGATCATCTGACGACCTATGAGAACGTCGCCCTGCCGCTGCGTGTGCGCGGCAAGGAAGAGAGCGCCTATCGCAACGATGTGATCGAGCTTCTGAAGTGGGTGGGGCTCGGCGAGCGCATCAATGTTCTGCCGGCCATTCTTTCCGGCGGGGAAAAGCAGCGCGCCGCCATTGCCCGCGCCTTGATGGACCAGCCCGAAATCCTGCTGGCCGACGAGCCGACCGGCAACGTCGATCCGCCGATGGCCAAGCGCCTTCTCAACCTTTTTCTGGAACTCAACCGGCTGGGCACGGCCGTCGTCATCGCCACCCATGATTTCGGCCTGATGGACCAGATCGATGCGCGCCGGATGATCCTGACCGAAGGGCGGCTCGACATCTATGAATGAGATCAACCGCAAACAATTGAAGCCGGAAACGGCCCAGCCGAAGCGCCCGCCCATGCGCATACGCCCGATGGCGCCCATCCTGCCGCCCTCCAATATTCAGGGCAATGCGCTGATGGTGGTGATCGCCATCATGGCCTTTCTCGCCTGCCTGACGCTGGGCGCCGTCTCCATGGTGCGCGCCACCGCCGCCACCTGGCAGAGCCAGATTTCCCGTGAGATCACCATCCAGATCAAGCCCGAGGACGGGCTGGACATGGATGCGGCGCTGAATAAGGCGCGCAACCTGGCGCTCACCTTCGTCGGCACGCGGGATGGCACCATCCTCGACGATGCGGCGACATCGCGCCTTTTGGAGCCTTGGCTCGGCAGCGGTCTCGATCTTTCCGAATTGCCGGTGCCGCGTCTCGTCGTCATCACCATCGACGAAAACAATCCGCCCGATTTCCAGGCGATGCGCGATATGCTGAAGGCGGAGATTCCGCAGGCATTTCTGGACGACCACCGCACCTGGGTCGACAGGCTGGTCTCCATGGCCAGAACCACCGTCATGATCGGCGTCGGCGTTCTTATCCTCGTCTTTACCGCCATGGTGCTGACCGTGGTGTTTGCGACGCGCGGCGCGCTTTCCGGCAACCGGCATATCGTTGAGGTGCTGCATTTCGTTGGCGCGGAAAGCAGTTTTGTAGCGCGCGAATTTCAGAAACACTTCCTGAAGATCAGCCTCAAGGGGGCGGCGGCGGGCAGCGCTCTGGCCGCGGCGGTTTTCCTTGTCGCCGGTTTCTGGCAATCGAGCACGGTCGCCACGCCGCAGAGCGATCAGGCGAGCGCGCTTTTCGGCTCGTTTTCGGTCGGTCTCGGCGGTTATTTCGGCATTGCCATGACGATGATCATCATCGCGCTTTTGACCACAATCACGGCGCGCGTGACCGTCATCCGCACCATCGACGATATCGACCGCGTCCGCTCCGATCCATCGAAAAGCGACGGCCTTGCATCGTGAGAACACCCCCGGAATCCTGCGGTAAGACTGAAAGCGTCACAAGCCGGATGTAACCTGCAGACGGTGGACAAAAATGCCTGTTCCTTGCCTTAATCGGCGAGTATTCAGGAGGAATGTTTGTGAGTCGGATGGACCAGGATCAGGCGACAGCGCGACCGGCCAGAAAGGGCCTGTTGTCGCGGCGCGGTCCTCTGCGCCGTTTTATTCGCGGCCTCATCCTGCTTTGCGTCATTGTGCTCGGCGCATTTTCCGGCGGTTTCCTTTGGTTTGCCGATTCCGTCGCCTCCATGCGTCCGCCGGAAGGGGCAAGAGGCGATGCCATCATCGTGCTTACCGGCGGTTATCAGCGTATCGAACAGGCGGTCGGCCTGCTGAGAGACGGCGTGGGCAAACGGCTTCTGATTTCCGGCGTCAACCCGGCCACCACCCGCTCGCAAATCCGCAAGATGACGCAAGGGTCATCCGACATGTTTTCCTGCTGCGTGGATATGGGCTACAAGGCGATAGACACAATCGGCAACGCCAGTGAGGCGGCAAGCTGGATACGCGACCACAATTATTCCTCCATCGTCGTCGTCACCAATAATTATCACATGCATCGCAGCCTGCATGAATTGCGCAGCGCCAGCCCGCAGACGCAATTCATCGCCTATCCCGTCATCAGCGCCGATCTTGCCCGCACCAACTGGTTCGTGGAACCGGATGTGGTGAGAACCATGCTTTACGAATATCTGAAGTTCGTGGCGGCGGCGGGACGCGACCTCACCGGTTTCGGCAAGGGTGACGGTCTGCGCAAGGCCGCCGCCGATCATTCCCGGATAAAGACGACAAGCGCTTCATCCTGACCGGCGAGAACGCGCTTGCTGCGGCCCCTTGTTTTCGTGTAGGCGTCTGGCATCGGCATCCGGCATCGAGGCCTGTCCAAGGCTTCGGAACGGCTGCGCTCCGGGAAGGCTGTTGATGCTCAAGCTGCGCTCTTTTCTTTTCAATACGCTGTTTTATCTCAACCTGATTGTCCGCATGATCGTGCTGACGCCGATCTATTTCATCCTGCCGCGCAAGATCGCCTATGAAATTCCCAAGAACTGGGCGCGATCCAACCACTGGCTGATGAAAACCATCGTCGGCACCACCTTCGAGGTCGAAGGGCTGGAAAACATTCCCGAAACCGGCTGCATCTTCGCACCCAAACACCAGTCCTTCTGGGACACCTATGCGCTGCTGCCCAATCTTCCCGATCCGGTCTATATTCTGAAGCGCGAGCTTTTGTGGATTCCGCTGTTCGGCTGGTACGCCATGAAACAGCGCATGATCCCGGTCAACCGCGCCGCACGCGGCAAGGTGATGCTGAAGGTGATGGAGCGGGCAAAAGAGGAAATGGCCGCCGGTCGCGAACTCATCATTTATCCCGAGGGCACGCGCCGCCCGCCGGGCGCCGAGCCCGAATACCGTTACGGCATCGCAAGGCTTTACCGCGATCTGCAGGTTCCGGTCATTCCCGTCGCCATGCATCCCGGCCTGTTCTGGCCGCGCCGGTCCACCATGCGCTATCCCGGCCATTTCAAGGTGCGTATCCTGCCGGCCATCGAGCCGGGTCTGGACCCCGACGTGTTTTTCAAGCGCCTGATCGATGTAACGGAAAAGGCGAGCGACGAGTTGCTGCTGGAAACCGTGCGCAACAACCCGCATTTGCCGCTGCCGCCGACCGCCGTGAAGCGGATCGCCGAACTTCAGGGCAAGGAAACCGCCGCCGGCTGAGCGGCAAGCGCGCCGACATTTTTGGCGATGCTCTCCAGCAGGGAATCGCGAATGCCCATCTCCTGCAGATGCTGCACGGTGTTGAAGACATAATCCGTATTCGGCCCGGACCGGCCCGATGCGGCTGCGACGATGGTCGCCGATTCGGCAACGCCGAGACCGCCGATATATTGCTCATGCGCGGGATCGGCCACATAGGTCACCGCGCTGCTGCGCCTGCCATCGGAAAGCGCGATGGAAACCAGCCGCTCCTTATAAACATTCGTCACCAGTTCGCGCTCGCGCAGATAGATCATGACCGGCTCGCGGTCCTGTCCGCGCACGCGGAAAGCGACGCCAAGGCAGGAGCCGCCGCGCTCCAGGCCGAGAACGAGACCGGGCTTTTCTTCGGTGCCTCTATAAAAGTTGGAACTGATACAAAGCGAGCGCCGATACCCGTGCAGCCGCGCCTGCTGCCGCTCTTCAAAGGCGAAGCCGGGGTTCCACATCAACGAACCGTAGCCAAAGACCCAAAAATCGTCCATATCCCAAGCCAAATCGAAATTGTCTGAAGTCTGTTCATCGGAGATCAATATGGCAGCGTCAAGCCAATCCGGCACCGCCAAAAAATTCCTCTGGCTCGCCATCGCCATCCTCGTGGTCATCGGACTTTATACCGCCGGGTGGTTTTACGCCGCCGACAGGCTGAAGCAGACGGTTCTGAACGTCATTGCCCCCTCGCAGGCCCGCAGCGTCAGCGGCGAATGCGGCGATATCGCCTTCAAGGGTTATCCCTTCCGGATCGGCCTCTTCTGCTCCAAAGTGACGGTGGATGACAAGGAGAACGGCGTTTCCGCTTCCTTCGGCGAACTTCGCTCGGCAGCGCAGGTCTATAATCCCGGCCACATCGTCTGGGAACTCGATTCGCCCGCGGAGATCCGTTCCGCCCATGGCCTGACAATTTCGGCCGCCTGGCAGAACATGCAGTCCAGCATCGTCACCAAGTTGAAGGGCATCGACCGCAGCTCGCTCGTCATCGACGGGCTGAAGGCGCAGGCGGTTTCTTCCGTCACCGGCCAGACCATCGATTTCGATGCGGTCAAAACGGAAATGCATCTGCGCCAGAACGGCGCGGATCTCGACGGGGCCATCACGCTCACCGACTCCACAACCGTCATCAAGGACTGGCCACAGCTTCTGCCGCGCCTCAACGCCATCGCCGATGTCACCCTTGCCGGCAAGGCGGGCATGGTGGATGGCAGCGACAGATCGGGCCTTTATGGCGCGAGCGGCGAGCTTCGCAGGCTGGTGGCCGATATTGGCGAGGGCCGCACCATGCGCATCAGCGGCCCCTTCTCCTTCGACAATGAGGGCTATCTCTCCGGCCAGTTCAAGCTGGAAATCGAAAAGCTCGGCGCATGGTCGGACAATGCCAAGCAGGTCTTCCCGCAGCTGCAGTCCACCATCGATACGGCCCGCAAGCTGCTCGGCGCGCTCGCCGGCGGCGGTGACCGGGCATCCGTCGATCTCGTTGTGGATCGTGGCCGCGCCACGGTCAGCGGCTTTATTCCGCTTGGGAAAATCCCGCCGATTTGACGTTTAGCGCCATATTCGGGCTTGTCCCGAGGATCTGCAACCGGTTGTTTGTGTTGATGTGTTTAGATCCTTGGGACAAGCCCAAGGATGACGAAAGCAAAGCTCTGACACTTTGCCAGCGGTCTGATGGCCGGATCAAATCCGGCCATGACTGTCGCCAGCGGCGATTTATTTCTTCTGGTCCAGCGCGTGACGGCCGAAGTCCGGTGCGTCAACATCCTGGCCTGCCTGCACGATAGAACGGCGGATGGCGCGGGTGCGGGAAAACAGTTCGAACAGCTTGTCGCCCTCTCCCCAGCGGATCGCCCTTTGCAGGGACGCCAAGTCTTCGGAAAACCGCGCCAGCATTTCAAGGATCGCATCCTTGTTATGCAGGCAGACATCGCGCCACATGGTGGGATCGGAGGCGGCGAGACGGGTGAAATCGCGGAAACCGGAGGCGGAATATTTGATGACTTCCGATTCGGTTACCGTCTCCAGATCGTCCGCCGTGCCGACGATATTGTAAGCGATGATATGCGGCAGATGCGACACGATCGCCAAGACCTTGTCGTGATGTTCGGCATCCATCTCATCGACGCGCGAACCAAGCGCCCGCCAGAAATCCTTCAGCCTCTCCAGAGCCTCGGCATCCGTGCCCGGCACCGGCGTGAAGATGCACCAGCGGTCGCGGAAGAGACCGGCAAAACCGGCATCCGGGCCGGATTTTTCCGTACCCGCCAGCGGATGGCCGGGAATGAAATGCACATTGTCAGGCATATGCGGCGCCATCTGTGCGATGACCGAAGCCTTGGTGGAGCCGACATCGGTGACGATGGCGCCCGGCTTCAGATGTGGCGCGATCTGCTGCGCAACGCTCTCGGAAGCACCGACCGGCACCGAGACGATGACGAGATCGGCATCCGTGACCGCCTCCGCCGCCGAAACGGTGTAATCCGTGCCAAGCGCCAGTTCTTCCGCCCGTTTCAGCGTGTCTTCACTGCGGGTGGAAATGGTCACATGGCGGGCAAGCCCCAGCTCTTTGACATCGCGGGCAATCGACGAGCCGATCAGGCCGATGCCGATCAGCGCGATGCGTTCAAACATGATCTCAGCCATCACGCCTGCCCCATGAACTCGGTAAGGGCCGCGATGACGCCGAGATTGGCCTCTTCCGAACCGACGGTCATTCTCAGTGCATTCGGGAAACCGTAGCCACGTACCGCACGCAGAATGTAACCGCGGCGGCTCAGGAACTCGTCCGCATCCGCCGCGCGCTTGCCGTCCTGATCCGGGAAATGGATGAGGATGAAGTTGGTGACCGAAGGCGTGACGGTGAGGCCAAGGCCGGTAAAGGTCGTGACCAGCTTTTCCATCCACAGCGCGTTATGCGCCACGGCCTTCTCTACGAAGGCCTGATCGCGGATGGCCGCAGCACCCGCCGCGATAGCCGGCGCGCTCATGTTAAACGGGCCGCGCACGCGGTTCAATGCATCGATGACAGCGGCAGGGCCGTACATCCAGCCGACGCGCAGGGCGGCAAGGCCGTATACCTTGGAGAAGGTGCGCGTCATCACCACGTTGCGGTTGCCGGAGACCAACTCGAGACCGGCCTCGTAATCATTCTTGCGAACATATTCGGCATAGGCCGCATCCAGCACCAGCACGACATGTTTCGGCAGGCCGGCCTGCAGGCGGCGGATTTCCGCAACGGGAACATAGGTGCCGGTGGGATTGCCCGGATTGGCGACGAAAACCATCTTGGTCTTCGGCGTCACGGCGGCGAGGATCGCATCCACATCCACCGCACAATCCTTTTCCTTCACCGTCACCGGGGTCGCGCCCGCGCCCATGATCTGGATCTTGTAAACGAGGAAACCGTGTTCGGTGATGATCGCCTCATCGCCGGCGCCCAGATAAACGTGGCAAAGCAGGCCGAGAAGCTCGTCCGAACCGTTGCCGCACATGATATTCGCGATGTTGAGACCGTGCACGTCGGCAATCGCCTGACGCAGCGCGATCGCCTGTCCGTCCGGATAAATTTCCAGATGGCTGGCGGCAGCGCCAAAAGCCTCAATCGCCTTCGGGCTGGGCCCAAGCGGTGTCTCATTGGAGGAGAGCTTATAAACCTTCGCAACGCCGTCCACATGTTCCTTGCCCGGAACATAAGCGGCGATATCCAGAATACCCGGACGCGGAACAGGTTGGCTAAGCTCTGCACTCATTTGATCGACCTTTGGAAAAGCGCCGGAGAACCCGGCAAAAGCAATGCCGGAGGCATTAGACCGGAATGGGCGCTTTGTCGAGGGTCAGCGCGGCTTTCCTTGGCCTGCGGCAGTGCGGGTGGTGGGCACCCCCTGCGGGGCCAGCACGGGCACAAAAACGCGACGCGAGGCGCGCTGGGTGACGGGCAATCCCTGATAGAGACGCTTCTGGGCTTCCACCACGATGACACCGGAAAAAAGCGGCCACAGCCGGCGGCCGGTATGTTCGAGATAGCGGCGGAATTTCAGTATCGGCCGGCTGGTGGTGGGCGGGAAGAACAGCGCCTCGGCGGTGGCGCCCGGCGTGAAATTGGTTTCCCGCAAAAGCGCCGTCAGCTGTCCGCGTGAATAGGGCCTTCCGGAACCGAAGGGCGTATGTTCCATGCGTGCCCAGACGCCGCGCCGGTTCGGCACCACGATCACCAGACGGCCGCCGGGCGCCAGCACCCGCCACAGTTCCTTCAGGCTTTCGCGCGGATTTTCGGCAAATTCCAGCGCGTGCACCATCAAGACCCGGTCTATCGACGCATCGGGCAGCGGCAGTTCCTCGTCGAAAACCAGCGCCGTGGAAGACAGCTCGCCCGCCGGCCAGTTCACCGCCCCCTGCCCCGCCGGCATGAAGGCGAAGGTGCGCTCCGTATCGCGACGAAACCGCTCCAGAAACGGCACGGCGTAACCAAGCCCGACCAGCCGCTCTTCCGGCAAAGGCGGCCATAGCGTCGAAAGCGCCATGGTGATCGCCTGCTCGGCCGAACGGCCAAGCGGAGAATGATAGAATTCGCGCAGATCGACGATATCGGTATTCATGGGCGAGAATGTAGCATCAGGCGGTTGGACTTCAAGGCGTCTGCCCTTACATAGAAGGTCAGGCGGGCGATGCGCCGGTTTTGGCCGGCAAATGGAGAGGATAAGATGAAACCTTTGGAAATAGACGTCTTTCTTTGCCGCAGCGACAATTTCGGGGTTCTCCTGCACGATCCCGAAAGCGGCGCGACAGCCACCATAGACGCACCGGAAGAAGGACCTATCCTGCAGGCGCTCGACGGCCACGGCTGGAAGCTCACCCATATCTTCACCACCCACCACCATCAGGACCATGTGGAAGCCAATCTGGCCCTGAAAGACAAGTTCCGCTGCGAAATTCACGGCCCCTACGACGAAGCGGTTGCGATCCCCGGTCTCGACCGTTCGCAGGCCGATGGCGACGAATTCGAATTCGCCGGCCGTCGCGTTCAGGTCATCGCCACGCCCGGCCATACGGCGGGACATATCTGTTATTACCTGCCCGATGACGGGCTGCTGTTTGCCGCCGATACGCTGTTTGCCATGGGCTGCGGCCGCCTGTTCGAACGTCCGGCGGCGGATATGTGGCATTCCTTCCAGAAACTCATGGCGCTGCCGGATGAGACCAAGGTTTACTTCGGCCATGAATATACACTGACGAATGCCCGTTTCGCCCTCACCGTCGATCCGGAGAATGCTGTGCTGAGCGAGCGCGCGGCCCACATCGAGAAGGCGCGGCAGGCGAATGAATTCACCATTCCCACCACCATCGGGCTCGAAAAACAGACCAATCCCTATATGCGGGTGGCCGATGCCGGTATTCGCAAATATCTTGGCCTTGAAAGCGCCACCGATGCCGATGTTTTCGCGGAAATCCGCACACGCAAGGACAATTTCTGATGGGAACGGATATATCGGCGCAGGCGATCATTCGCGAACTGGGGCTGGAGCCGCATCCCGAGGGCGGTTTTTATCACCAGACGTTCCGCGATAAGGCGGGCGGTGAGCGCGGCCATTCGACGGCGATCTACTACCTTCTGGAAAAGGGCGACCGCTCGCACTGGCACCGGGTTACCGATGCGGTAGAGGTGTGGCACTATTATGCCGGCACGCCCATCGCATTGCATCTTTCGCAGGACGGCCGGGAAGTGCAGACCTTCACGCTCGGCCCCGCCATTCTTGAAGGCGAGCGCCCGCAGGTCATCGTTCCCGCCAATTGCTGGCAATCGGCCGAAAGCCTCGGGGACTTCACGCTCGTCGGCTGTACCGTCTCGCCGGGCTTTGCCTTTTCGAGTTTCGTTATGGCAGAGCCCGGCTGGTCGCCGGGCGATGCGCCGTAATTGCCTCAGCCGCCGTATTTCGTGGCGGTGATGTAAACCTGCCCCACCCGGGTCGGAATGATGGCATAGACGGGCGCATAGACATCCATGTTGTTCGATTTGGCGAACCAGATCTCCATGGAGATGGATTTCAGATATTCGATATCCTTGCGCCCCTGCCTGTAACCCGACTTCGGCACATACCGCGCCTTGCAGACGATGGCGTCGCCATTAAAACCATTGGTCTTGAACGGCTTGGTGCCGCTGGAGCTCAAAACCAGATCGAGTCGCGATTCGCCGTCATAGATCGGCAGGCGGGTCGGGCAGATGCGGCCGCCCGCGGGAATGATGAGGCCGGAGATCGGATCGAGAACCGAGCGCAGGTCGCGGTCCTTCACATCCACCCAGTTGTCCGGCCGGGCTTTCGGCTCAGGCTTCACCGTCGTCGATGTGACGTTGCCGTTGCGATAGACAACGTCATAGGTGCGCACCCGCTTGCCGTCCTTGTAGACCAGCGAATATTCGTTGGCCTGCAGCCGGTGGCCGCGCTTGGCGCCGGAAACGGTCGTCTTGCCGGAAATATCCTTGAGGATGCTGGCAAGGCCGGCGGCGCTGAAGGAACCGGAGATCGAATAATTCGGTCCATCCATGCGAGTCGAGAAACTCGCTTTGGCAATCGGCAAAATGCCGAGATTGATGCTGTATTCGCTTGTGTGGCGCGCTTCGGCGGCGAGCGAGGGGGAGACGCCCGCTAACGCTATTGTCGCGGCCACGAAAATGCTTTTTCCTCTGGCAATCATTTCGATATCACCTTAAAAGAGGCGCGGAAGCGGCCTTATCGGGCGATCATATACGCTGACTTGTGGCAATAAAAAAGCGGATGCCGGTTGAAAACGCCGGAATTTCCTTTCATTTGATCGCGAGCGGCTTGACTGTTAAGTCTCGTCTGACTATAGAACCGCAACTTTCCAATCATGGCCAGTTGGATTGCCACGCCGGTTTTGCCGGTGGCGAGCCAGTGGTGAAACAGACGAAACGAAATAGGTGTACCCATGTCCCGTGTATGCGAATTGACCGGCAAGGGCGTCCAGACGGGCAACAACGTCAGCCACGCCAACAACAAGACCAAGCGCCGGTTCCTTCCGAACCTCTGCCAGGTCACGTTGATCTCCGATGCTCTCGGCCAGCGTTTCCGCCTGCGTGTTTCCGCAGCAGCTCTGCGCTCCGTTGAACACCGTGGCGGCCTCGATGCCTTCCTTCTGAAGTCCGGCGAAAACGAACTGAGCATGCGCGCTCGTCTCCTGCGCCGCCAGATCGCCAAGAAGACGGCCGAAGCTGCTTAATAGCGGTTTCGACATCATCTGAATTCAGAAGGCTTGAATGGCTTTGCCGCTCAAGCCTTTTGTTTGTTCCAGATTTTCGTTGCATCGGGTTTCGCGAAAACCGTTTGAGATGTTTTCCTCCGATGCTTGGCTCCAACTGGTGGCATCACCCAGGATAAAAAAAATGCCCTATCTGCGCTTTACGCTTATCTATGTCCTGCTGATGACTTTGGTGGTCGTCGCGTCCAATATTCTGGTGCAATACCCGCTTTCCGGCTCGTTGTTCGGCGTCAATCTGGGCGATCTTCTGACCTGGGGCGCCTTCACCTATCCGATCGCCTTCCTCGTCACGGACCTGACCAACCGCCAGTTCGGCCCCTCCATCGCCCGCCGCGTCGTGCTTGCCGGCTTCGTCGTCGGGGTCACGCTGTCCTTCTGGACATCCATTCCGCGCATCGCGGTCGCTTCCGGCACCGCCTATCTGATCGGCCAGCTGCTGGATATTTCCGTTTTCAACCGCCTGCGCCGCCAGCGCTGGTGGCACGCGCCGCTTGCCGGCTCCATGCTGGGATCGGTGCTGGATACGGCCCTGTTCTTCTCCATCGCCTTTGCGGCAAGCTTCTCCTTCGTCGGCCCCAACGATGCCTTCGCCATCGAAAACGCTCCCATTCTCGGTGTTTTCGCCGTGGAAGCGCCCCGTTGGATATCCTGGGCGCTGGGTGATCTTTCGGTGAAGGTTCTCGTCGGCCTCGTCATGCTCCTGCCTTACGGCGCGCTGATGAACACGCTGAAGCCGATGCCGCCTGCAAAAGTGCTGTGAAAAGCCGATTGGAAGCCCGCGCGATCGGGCTTTTTATTCCACCAGCTTGAATTCCAGCATCAGGTTGCGCTGGAGGAACGAGTGATTGTCATCGGAAACGATGATGAGGCGCGTCGAGCCGTCCGGCCCCTTCACCACATCCATGCCTTCCATATTGTCGATCTGGTAGGCCATGCCGGCTTCCATGAGGATTTCGCCATCCACCACCGCGCCCGGCCGGATATCGGCCCCACGGATGCGACGGATGCGCATGCCCACGCCTTCGGCGAAATTGAAGCGGCGCTCAAGAAGCAGCAGGTCGCCATTCGGCAGGAACGCCCCGTCCGTCACGTCGAATGACGGATGATGCTTGACGGCAAATGTGCCCTTGCGCGGACCTTCCAGTATGGCGGCGAGAAGATTGCCGTCCGTGTCGATACTTTTTTCAGCCACCACGACCAGAGCGCCGGCGAGCGGCGAATCGGCGGGCGATACCGCGAGAGCCTCCAGGCCGCCATTATGGCGCAACTCGTTGCTGGGGATGAGATATGGCAGGCGGTCGAGCGGCTTTGCGGTGGCGAAGCCCGGATCGGGATAGATATCGATCCTGTGGCGCTGCTCGTAACTGACGAAAACCCTGCCCTCGCGTAGCGCCAGCCCTTCCGCATCCATCTCCATCTTGCGGGGCGGTTCGCGCCCGCTCATGTCCAGCATGGGAGTGATACGGGCATCGGCAAGCCCGGACAAAGCACCGCGAGCGTCACGCAAGACCCTGCCCGTCAGCCAATGGCCGGTATCCAGCACCGCAACGAAATCCTCCCCATTTGGGCGGAAACGGATGGAGGATATCGCCCCAAACAGCTTTTCCGGCGCGCTCATCACCATGCCGCCGATAAATTCCAGCTTGCCGAAACGTTTTTCGCTGGTGCCGACCTCGAAAGAGGAAAGCAGGCGCACGCTCACCGGCATATCGATGGTGGAAGCACCGATGGAAACCGGACACAACGATGCGGCCGCCAGAATGGCGGCCATCGCAAGCGTTTTGCAGGCGGAAGAAGCCCGGCCCCGCTTATCCCGCACGGCGAACCCTGCGGGACGAACCGGAAGCGCCGCTCGTATCCTCGAAGAGCGCCGCAAGCTGCTCGGTCATCGCGCCGGCCAGCTCGTCCGCATCCACGATGGTCACCGCGCGGCGATAATAACGCGTCACGTCGTGGCCGATACCGATAGCCAGCAGTTCCACCGGCGAGCGCGTTTCGATCTGCTCGATGACCGCGCGCAGGTGCCGCTCCAGATAATTGCCCGGATTGACCGACAGGGTCGAATCGTCCACCGGCGCACCGTCGGAGATCATCATCATGATCTTGCGCTGCTCGGGGCGGCCGATCAGGCGGTTATGCGCCCACATCAGCGCTTCGCCGTCGATATTTTCCTTCAGCAGGCCCTCGCGCATCATCAAGCCGAGATTGCGCCGCGCGCGCCGCCACGGAGCGTCCGCCGATTTGTAGATGATATGGCGCAGATCGTTGAGACGGCCCGGCGACGCCGGCTTGCCATTGGCAAGCCACTGTTCGCGCGATTGCCCGCCCTTCCAGGCCTTGGTGGTGAAGCCCAGAATCTCCACCTTCACGCCCGAGCGCTCCAGCGTGCGCGCCAGAATATCAGCGCAGGTGGCAGCCACGGTAATGGGACGGCCGCGCATCGAACCGGAATTGTCGATGACCAGCGAAACCACGGTATCGCGGAACTTGGTGTCGCGCTCCTTCTTGAAGGAAAGCGGCTGCATGGGATCGATGATGAGCCTGACAAGCCGGGCCGGATCGAGATAGCCCTCTTCCAGATCGAAATCCCAGGAGCGGTTCTGCTGCGCCATCAGGCGGCGCTGCAGACGGTTCGCTAAGCGCCCGACCGCGCCCTGAAGATGGGCGAGCTGCTTGTCGAGGAAGGCGCGCAGACGGTCAAGCTCGGCCTCGTCGCACAGTTCCTCGGCGTGGATTTCCTCGTCGAATTCCTGGGTGAAGATGCGGTAGTCGACCTTCTCGTTGAAATCGTCGAAGGGGCTGTTGGGACGGCGGGTCTCGCCGGGCGTTTCGGAATCCTCGTCGAGATCGTCGGACATTTCCTCGTCCGACATCTCGGCGCCGTCCATCTCGCCTTCTTCCATTTCCTCCTGCGAGGCCTCGTTTTCATCGGCAGGCGTCGCGTCCGAGCCGGCCTCTTCCTCGACCTGCTCTTCTTCCGTCTCGTTGGTGCGCGGCTGGTCCTCGTTGGATTCCGCTTCCTGGCTCTCGGGCTCGTTATCCTCGTCGCCGAAATCTTCCGCCATCTGCATGGAGGTCAGCATCTTGCGTACCAGCCGCGAAAACGCCTTCTGGTCGGTGATGACGCTGGAGAGATCCTTGAGGTCGCCGGCCGCCTTGTCCTCGATGAAATCGCGCCACAGATCGACAACCTTGCCGGCGCTTTCCGGCGGCTTCTCACCGGTCAGCTTCTCGCGCACCAAAAGCGCCACGGCTTCTGCAAGCGGCGCGTCGTCCTTGTTGTTGATGCCGGCGAAGTTGGCCTTGGCGTATTTTTCCGTGTTCATGGCATGGATGTTGGAGGCCATGCCCGGCATGCGCAGCGCGCCGATGGATTCCACGCGCGCCTGTTCGACAGCATCGAAGATCAGCCGCGCTTCGGCGCCCTGCGGCGACATCACTGCATGGGTATCGGCATCATGGCAGGCAAGACGCAGCGCCATGGAATCGCCGAGGCCACGGGTAATCGCGATTTCCTGCGCAGTCGGCTTCTTGGAGATTTCCGGCAGGCGCATGCGCTCACCGGCAAGACCCGGTCGCTCATTGGCGAAGACGACTTCGACTTCGGCATCGCCGGCGACGGATCGCACGCATCCGGCAATCGCCTGACGCAACGGCTCCGTATCGACCGCCGTACCCGGTTTTGCTCTGGAATTGTCGCCGCGCCCTGCCATTGTCTTTCCTGTCATTTGTCGGCGCCTGCGGCACGCGATCGGAAGATCGCGCGCCCCACCGGCGTCTTCAAGTCATCGGTGATCTTCTCCGGACAAGCCGGGGACGATCAGGCGCTGAGAACGATGTTCGCAGCGCTTTCCTTCAGCTCGACGCCGAAAGCCCGCTGATATTGCTCAGCCACCAGCGTGCGCTCCAGCTCGTCACACTTGTTGAGGAAGGTTACGCGGAAGGCAAAGGCGAGATCGCCGAAGATTTCCGAATTTTCCGCCCAGGTGATGACGGTACGCGGGCTCATGACCGTGGAAAGATCGCCATTGATGAAAGCCGAACGGGTGAGATCGGCCACGCGTACCATCTTGGAGACGGTTTCACGGCCCTTCGGATTGTCGAAGCTCTTCACCTTGGCGGCAATGATGTTCACTTCCTGCTCATGCGGCAGGTAGTTCAGCGTGGTGACGATGGACCAGCGGTCCATCTGCGCCTGGTTGATCTGCTGCGTGCCGTGATAAAGGCCGGTCGTATCGCCAAGGCCGATGGTGTTGGCGGTTGCGAAAATGCGGAAGGCCGGGTGAGGACGGATGACGCGGCTCTGGTCGAGCAGGGTCAGGCGGCCGGAGGATTCCAGCACGCGCTGGATGACGAACATCACGTCCGGGCGACCAGCGTCGTATTCGTCGAAAACGAGCGCGACATTGTGCTGGTAGGCCCAGGGCAGAATGCCGTCCTTGAATTCGGTGACCTGCTTGCCGTCTTTAAGCACGATGGCGTCCTTGCCGACGAGATCGATACGGCTGACATGGCTGTCGAGGTTGACGCGAACGCAGGGCCAGTTGAGGCGCGCAGCCACCTGCTCGATATGGGTGGATTTACCCGTGCCGTGGAAACCGGAGACCATGACACGTCGGTTGTGAGCAAAACCGGCAAGGATCGCGAGCGTCGTGTCGCGGTCGAAAAGATAGTCGGGATCGAGGTCAGGCACATAGGCGTCGCCCTGGGAATAGGCGGGAACCCGCAGATCCGTATCAATGCCGAAAACCTCCCGCACGGACACCGTCGTGTCGGGCAGGTTGGAAATATCAAGGTCGATTTTGCTCATCACGTCTCCAAGGCGGGCGGCAGCCACCCGGCCACATCATCAATCAGGCGGTAAACACATAAGTTGGCTTAGCAGAAACCTGACTGCTTTAACAATTGATATGCTTGAACAACAGCCCGAAAACGCTCTTCCGAACCACGATCGCCACCATTAGCATCAGGATGGTGCTTTTTGACAAGCTCCTTGTAGCGCCTTTTTATGTCTTCCTGCTTTGCGGTGGAAGAAAGACCGAGCGTATCGAAGGCTTTTGCCTCCAGCGTCTTCAATTTTCGGTCCTGCTGCATGCGGGTGCCGCCTGCCCTTGCGCCGCCCGCAAAACCGCCGGCGAAGCCGAAAGGATCGCGGATACGGGCGTTCCCGCTTGCCGTGCCGGAACGCAGCGTGGAGTGCAGCGGGCTGTCGCGCGCCGTCTTGTTGACGCCCACTGTCCAGGTGGGGCGATGGCCGGTGATCGCTTCCTTCTGGTAACGGGCGATCTCGCTGTCGGACAGGCCGGAAAAATAATTATAGCCCTTGTTGTATTCCTTCACATGCTCAAAACAGAACAGGAAGAATTGCCCCTCGGCATTGCGGCCGACGGGTGCCCGGTGAATACCCGGTTTGTCGCATCCGTCCCACTGGCAGGTGGGGGCCTGAACCTCAGGTTCCCTCTCCCTTTTCCGGCGCGTGCGGATGCGATCGAAATATTTCGAATCCAGTTTCATGATGCCCTGATTATGGGGTGCGAAAAGCCGCACAACAAGAATTGACAAAGCGGAATGTTGCTGGCTTTTAGGTAGCCCCCTTCAAGACCAGCCAACGAGAATGGAGCCCGTCGCATGTCCCTGCGAGAACGCATAGAAACGAAGCTTCGGGAAAGCTTTTCACCGGAGCGCCTGAGGGTCGTCGATGAAAGCCTGATGCATGCCGGCCACCAGCCGGATATGACCGGCACGGGCGAGACGCATATGCGTGTTCAGATAGTGTCGGAAAGCTTTTCCGGCAAGTCTCGCGTCGAGCGCCACCGGGCGATCAACGCGCTTTTGAAGCCGGAACTCGATGCCGGCCTGCATGCACTGGCGATTGAGGCGGCCGCGCCGGGGGAAGCGGTGCGGTTCTAGGCACGGCCTCCTTTGTCTCGCGGCCTTAACCCGGATGCTTTTCCGACAGGAAGGACTGTACCTCGGACGCCGCAACATCATCGGCCACGAAGGACTGGCCGATGCCGTGGGTGAGGATGAAGGTGAGCTTGCCGCCCTTCACCTTCTTGTCCTGCGCGATTGCCGCCATCAGCGTTTCGACCGGCGGCAACGCGCCGGGAATATCCTTCATCGTCGTCGGCAGGCCGACGGCCTTCAGATGCGCCTCTACGCGGGCGGCATCGTCCGGGCTTGCGAGGTTAAGGCGGGCGGAGAACTGGTGCGCCAGCACCATGCCGATGGCGACGCCTTCGCCATGCACCAGCCGCTTGCTGTCGTAACTGGTCGCCGCTTCCAGAGCGTGGCCGAATGTATGGCCGAGGTTCAGAAGGGCGCGCACGCCATTTTCTTTCTCGTCGGCCACCACCACATCGGCTTTCGCCTGGCAGCTCGTCGCAATCGCCTGAATGCGGGCGGGGCCGCCGGTGCGGATTTCATCCCAGTTCTTTTCCAGCCAGAAGAAGAAATCCGGCTTGTCGATCAGGCCGTATTTGACGACTTCGGCGTAGCCGGCGCGAAACTCGCGCGGACTGAGCGTATCGAGCACCGCCGTATCGGCCAGAACCAGATCGGGCTGGTGGAAAACACCGATCAGGTTCTTTCCATGACGGGTGTTAATGCCGGTCTTGCCGCCGACCGAGGAATCCACCTGCGCCAAAAGCGAGGTCGGTATCTGCACGAAACGAACGCCGCGGCGGACGATACCGGCCGCAAAACCGGCGAGATCGCCGATCACGCCGCCGCCGAGCGCGATTACCGCATCGTTACGCTCCACCCTTGCGGCGAGAACCGCATCGCAGACGGTGACGAGATGCTCGAAACTCTTGGTCTTTTCGCCCGCCGGCAAAGTCAGCGAAACGGCCTCGATACCATCCGTCTGCAAGCCGTCCATCAGGCCTTCGAGGTAGAGCGGGGCGACATGTTCATCGGTGATGATGGCCGCGCGCCGGCCCTTCATCCGCGCCGAAATTTCGCCGCCCGCACGTCCGATGAGGCCCGGTCCGATCAGAATGTCATAGGCGCGCTCGCCGAGCGGCACATGCACGAGACGTTCATCGGCGTGGATTTCGGAAGGCGTCATGGGGATCAGTCTTTCTGTTCGATGCCGGCTATGGCGGCCAGCACTTCTGTCACGATGATTTCCTTGCGGACATCGCGGGATTCGATGGTCAGATCCGCTTCCGCATAGATCGGATAGCGCTTCTCCATCAGGGCCGCCAGCGTCGCCTTGGGGTTTTCGGTCTTGAGAAGCGGGCGGTGGTCGCGCTTGTTGACCCTCTCCCACAACACCTCAAGATCGGCCTTCAGCCACAATGAAATGCCGCCGCGCGTGATGTGCCGGCGGGTATTGTCGTTGATGAAGGCGCCGCCGCCGGTGGAGATGACCTTGGGACCGCCGCGAAGCAGCCGCTTGATGACCCGCGTTTCCAGCGCCCGGAATTCTTCCTCGCCATAGGTGGCAAAAAGTTCGGATATTGTCATGCGCGAAACGCGCTCGATTTCGACATCCGTATCGATGAAAGGAACCCTGAGCTGCTGGGCGACCATGCGGCCCACCGCCGACTTTCCAGCCCCCATCAGCCCGACGAAGACGATGTTTCGCCGTCCGAGCTTTGCCCGCGCTTGCTCCCCGAGTGTGGCCGGGACGGATAAATTCGTTTCATTCATAGATTTGAAAGCCCGTTTGGCATGGATATCTGCAAATGTTTACGAAGCGTCAAGCCAAATTGCTGACTGAATTGCGGTGAATCACAATCATCGCCGCATGCGGCACGGGCGGAGCGGGCATTTTGATCTTGTCGCCGCTTTCGCCGCACCGCATATACGTTTCGACCGCCACCTGCACGGAGCCGCCATGCCCACCCTCTTCCGCTTCACGATGATACTGGCGACCATCGCGGGGCTGATCTATGGCGGCATGGTGCTGCTCGTCATGGTCGTCAAACCGCGCGACCGCGAAGTGACGGTACGCATTCCTTCCGAGCGACTGAACCCGCCGTCGACCGAACCGGCAAGGCGCACCCCATGAGCGGACCGGCAGGAGGGCGCGACGGCGCGCGGCTGGAAAGTTTTCTGGAAATGATGAGCGCCGAACGCGGGGCAGCCGCCAACACGCTCTCTTCCTATGAGCGCGACCTTGCTGACCTGCGCGAATTTCTCGGCCGTCGCGGCCAGACCCTGACGGAAGCGCAGACGCCTGACCTTTCCGCCTATCTGACCCATCTTTCCGCTCAGGGTTTTGCCGCAACCTCACAGGCGCGACGTCTTTCCACCATGCGGCAATTCTATCGTTTTCTCTATTCGGAAGGGCTGCGCGGCGACGACCCGACCGGCATCATCGATGCGCCGAGGAAAGGGCTCGCTTTACCGAAAACGATGAGCGTCGCCGATGTGAACCGGCTTCTTAGCCTTGCCGCGCAGGAAGCCGCCACATCCGGTCCCGGCCAGATGGCGCGCATCCGCATGCATCTGCTGCTCGAACTGCTTTATGCCACCGGCATGCGTGTCAGCGAACTCGTCTCGCTGCCGGTCAAGGTGCTGCGTCAGGAAGGCCGCTTCCTGATGATACGCGGCAAGGGCAACAAGGACCGCATGGTTCTTCTTTCCCGCGCCGCCATCGAGGCGATGGAAAAATACGAGGCTGCCAGAAAGGCGCTCGCATCGGAGAAAAGCAAGGTGGCCGCTTCGCAGAAAAAACCGGAGACACCGGAAAGCCCGTGGCTGTTTCCTTCCAACAGCAAGGAAGGCCACCTGCCCCGCCAGGTCTTTGCCCGCGACCTCAAGGACATCGCCATCCGTGCGGGCCTGACCCCGTCTGCGATATCGCCGCATGTGCTGCGCCACGCCTTTGCCAGCCACCTTCTGCAGAACGGCGCGGATTTGCGCGCGGTGCAGGAACTGCTCGGCCATTCCGACATTTCCACGACACAAATCTATACACATGTGCTGGAAGAACGCTTGCAAGAGCTGGTACAAACACATCACCCCCTTGCCAAACAGGGCAAAAACCTTGATTAGAGCGACCGGAACCGCCGGATAATCCGGTCAAACCTTGCGCAAAACGATCGGAAACGGATCTCATGCACAATTATCTCGACTTCGAAAAACCTATCTCGGACCTTGAGGGCAAGATCATCGAGCTGAAGAAGCTTGCCGATGAAGACGAGAGCATAGACACCTCGGAGGAGATCAACCGTCTGGAATCGCGCGTCAACGACGCGATGCAGGACATTTATTCCAAGCTCAACGCCTGGCAGAAAACGCAGGTCGCGCGCCATCCGCAGCGTCCGCATTTCGTCGATTACGCCAAGGCGCTGTTCACCGATTTCACGCCGCTGGCCGGCGACCGCAAGTTTGCCGAAGACGCCGCCATTCAGGCAGGCCTCGGCCGCTTCAACGGTCAGCCCGTCGCCATTATCGGCCAGGAAAAGGGCAACGACACCAAAAGCCGCCTGAAGCATAATTTCGGCAGCCCGCGCCCGGAAGGTTACCGCAAGGCAATCCGCGTGCTGGAACTGGCCGACCGTTTCTCGCTGCCGGTTATAACCCTCATCGATACGGCAGGCGCCTATCCCGGCGTCGGCGCGGAAGAACGCGGCCAGGCCGAAGCCATCGCCCGCTCGACGGAAATGTGCCTCAACGTGAAGGTGCCGATCGTCTCCGTCGTCATCGGCGAAGGCGGCTCGGGCGGCGCAATCGCGATCGCCACCGGCAACCGCGTCTACATGCTCGAACATGCGATCTATTCGGTGATCTCGCCGGAAGGTGCGGCCTCCATTCTCTGGCGCGATTCGACCCGCGCCAAGGAAGCCGCAACCAACATGAAGATCACCTCGGAAGATCTGAAGGCGCTCGGCGTCATCGACGGAATCATTCCGGAGCCGATCGGCGGCGCACACCGTGCTCCGGAAACCGTGATCGGTGCGACCGGCGATATCATCGCCAAGGCGCTGGCGGATCTCTCCCAGCGTTCCGGCACACAGCTGCGCGCTGAACGCCGCCAGAAGTTCCTGGATATTGGCCGGAATCTCTAACGCCGGCCTTATTTTCCTTGAATCTCGCCCCAACTCGGCCATAGTCCGGTCACATCAAAAGATGTATCGGCGGCCGCGGGGCGGATCCGATTTGAGTTAAGAAGATGTAAACGGTTAATACCGTATTTAAAATATACACGGGACGGTGTAGAACTGCCGCCGCTTCGTGCCATCGTCTTTCGGATCAGATCATGCGTTTGACACATTTTGCACTTCTTGCCTGCACCGCGCTCGTTCTTGCCGGCTGCAACGATACGCTCGAAACCGTTGAACGCGACGTCTCCCACGTCAAGAACAAGGTCGATTACCCGCTGTCTCCGGCCATCCTTGCCGAGATCGACAAAAGGGGCATGGACCGCACCTCGCCGATCATGATCCGCATCTTCAAGGAAGAAGGTGCCTTGGAAATCTGGAAAGCCAGGCGCGACAACCGTTTCGAGAAGATTGCCAGCTATGAGATTTGCGCATGGTCCGGCAAACTCGGCCCGAAGGTGAAGGAAGGCGACCGGCAGGCGCCGGAAGGTTTCTACAACCTGACGCCCGCGCATCTCAATCCGAACTCGAAATATTATCTCGCCATCAATACCGGCTTCCCGAACCGCTACGATGCCGCCAATGGCCGCAATGGCACCAATCTGATGATCCATGGCGCCTGCTCGTCCTCCGGCTGTTATTCGATGACGGATGCGCAGATTCTTGAAATCTACGGTTTTGCGCGCGACGCCTTCAAGGGCGGCCAGAAGACCGTGCAGCTGCAGGCCTTTCCCTTCCGCATGACAGCGGAAAACATGGCCCGCCACCGCCAGAGCGAACATCTCGAATTCTGGAAGATGCTGAAGGTCGGTTACGACAATTTCGAGGTGACCAAACGCCCGCCGGAAGTGAATGTCTGCGAGAAGAAATATGTCTTCAACCAGCAGACGGAAGGCGGCAGCTTCAACGCGTCTGCCCAATGCCCGGCCATGAGCACACCGCCGGCGCTCGTCAGCGCGCTTTCGAGCTACGAGAAGACCTACGATCTCGCCTATGAAAAGGCGATGAAGAAATATGACGGCATGGCCTGGTACGACCCGAGCGAAGCCGAGCGCAAGGCGCTGGTCGCCGAAAAGCGCAAGGGCCGCGAGCCCGCCTATGCCCCGACCGGCTCGGCGCTGAAGGCCGGCAAGCTGATGAAGGAAACGGAATATGCCGCGCTGATGGAGAAAAAGGCGCAGCAGGTGACCACCTCCTCTCCGGCCACGACCGCAACCGCTTCTTCCCTGCGCGGCCCACGGCCTTCGGCTGTACAGCCCGCCACGGCACCGCAATCGAACCCGGCCCCGGCGGCACCGACGATGGTTGCCTCGGCTACACCCGCAGCAGCCGGCCAGACCGGAGCTGCCGCCCAGAGCATCCCGGTTCCGGCCATGAACCCGCTTGCCTATTCCGCAGCACCTGCACCCGAAGCGCCGGAAAAGAAGCCATTCTGGAAGTTCTGGGCCAAGGAATGAGCGACACGGCCGAGATTGTCTATGATTTGAGGGGGCTTAAATGCCCCCTTCCGGTTTTGAGAAGCCGCAAGAAACTCGCAACCCTGAAGGCGGGAGATGTTCTGACCGTCGAGACGACCGATCCGCTGGCGGTGATCGATATTACGCATATGTGCAATGAGGATGGGCATAGGCTGGTGGAAACCACTGCGCTGGAAAAGGGGCATCGGTTTCGCATTGTGAAGGGCGTGTAACCGAGGTCCAACGCTTACGCGCCGGGCTTACCCCCCTCTGCCCTGCCGGGCATCTCCCCCTCAAGGGGGGAGATCAGTTGTGGCGACCGCTCGCTTTCTCACAAGCTCTGCACTTCGGGCTACTGCATCGATAAGATGTTCGAAGCAAGCCGCTTGTCGATCTCCCCCCTTGAGGGGGAGATGCCCGGCAGGGCAGAGGGGGGTAACCCCACCCACTGATTTCAACGTCATCGCGTGATCTAAAACCGCAACCCCGAAACCGCCAGCGGATTATCTGTCATCGCCTGCCTGTCCGGCCGGTCGATGCCCGGTGCGCTTGTGAAGGCCGCGAACAGGTCCTGCACGAAAGCCTCCGGCAAATCCTTCGTAATCAGCACCATGCGGGTTCGCTGATCAGCCGGATCCGGCCACGCCGCAAGGCGCTCCGGCGTGTGGAAAATATTCTGCACCCCATGCAGCACCAGCGGCCGGGCCGGATTATCCGACAGCTTGACGATGGCCTTCATGCGCAGGAGCTTTTCACCATGTGCCGAGCGCAGCAGATCAACGAACATGTCGATCGCCATCGGGCTGACTGGCTGATCGTGAATGATCGAGAAGGAACGGATAGACGCATCGTGCCGGTTCACATCGTGATGATGGTGGTGATCGTCGTGATCGCCATGATGGTGGTGATGGTCGTGACCGTGATCATGATCGTGGCGATCGTGTACCGCCTCTTCGCCCAGCCAGCGGCCGACATCGGCATTCTTGCTGCCGGCATCGTAAAGGCCGTTATCGAGAAGCCCCGTAGCGCTCCACTCGGTTTTGTCGCCATCCTCGATGGTCGCGCGCGGATTGAGCGCTTGTAGACGGGCTGTGAGCGCGGAGATCGTGGCGGCATCGGCAAGCGTGCGCTTGGTCATCACCAGACGGTCAGCCACGGCGGCCTGTTTCACCGCCTCCTGATGATTGTCCAGCGTGGAAAGGCCGTTCACGGCATCCACCACCGTAATCATGCCGTTCAGCACGAAATTCTGCGCGATGACCGGGTTGCCCATGACCGACTGCATAACGGGGGCGGGATCGGCAAGGCCCGTGGTCTCGATCACCACCCGTTTTACCGGCTTCAGCTTGCCTGTCTGAATGCCGTCCATCAGTTCCGCCAGCGTATCCACCAGCTCGCCGCGCACCGTGCAGCACAGGCAGCCCTCCGCCAGTTCGATGATGCCTTCACCAGCACTTTCGACCAGCATGTGATCGATGCTGACATCGCCGAATTCATTGATGATGATCGCCGCATCGCTCATCGCCGGATCCTTGAGGAGCCGGTTGAGCAGCGTCGATTTTCCGGCGCCGAGAAATCCGGTGATGATGGAAACCGGGATGCGATCGCGAGACATGATTTGCCTGTGTGTTGATGGCCGCTCCGGCATGTCACTGGACGACACGAAACCCGGAGCCGCTTGCAGCTAAAGAAATCGCCCGCGCCTGGAAGCCGCGAGCGATACTGTAATATCATAACATCATCGACCTGCGAATACACAAACCGCATTGCGACCGCGAGGCTCGGCCTCGAGGCAGTTACCGATCATCAGAATGTCGGGCGCGGGATCGGGATCGGCACGTTGGCCAGTTCGCCCTTGCCGGCTCCCTTGGTGGCATTCACCGCCACCGTCTCGCTGCCCGGAATGAGACCGGCGAAGGAATATTCCGGCGGGCGGGTCATTTCCTGCACATAGGGCGAATGGATGACCATGCGGCCAGCCTCGTCGCGGCTTTCGCTGCGCACCTTGGCGGCCTTCGGGTTGCAGATTTCGGCGCTGATATCGTTGACATCACCGGTATCGCCATAGGGCGCCAGCGCGGCGAGCGAAACGCCTTGGCCCGAGGGCGCCGTCAGCCCCATCTGCAACAGATCGGCCGATTGATCGGTGCGTCCGGCGAGGCTGTCCGCGCCCAGCACGACCGTGATGACCGAGCGGCCATTGCGCACGGCCGACGACACCTGGTTGAAGCCGGAGGCACAGATGAAGCCGGTCTTCATACCATCCGCGCCATCGAAACGGCCAACCAGCATGTTGAAATTGGCGTAGTTCTTCTTGCCGGTGCTGACGCCTTCCAGCGAGAAATAATGGGCATATTCCGGAAACTCGCGCTTGATGATCAGCGCCAGCAGCGCCAGATCCCGGGCGGTCGTATATTGTCCCTTGCCGGGCAGGCCATTGGCGTTGATGTAACGGGTGGAGCTCATGCCCAGCCGCTGCGCCTGCGCATTCATCTGCGCCACGAAATTGTCGCTGGTGCCGCCGATGGTCTCGGCGATCGCCACGGCGATGTCATTGGCGGATTTGATGAGCAGCAGCTTCAAAGCGCTATCCATCGTCAGCTTCTGGCCGGGCTTGAAATACATTTTCGAGGCCGGCTGATCGGCGGCCTTCTTGCTCATCACCACTTCCGTCTGCGGGCTGATCTTGCCGGCCTTCATCTGCGAAAAGGCGATATAGGCGGTCATCAGCTTGGTGAGCGAAGCGGGATACCACTTGCGGAAGGCTTCCTGATGGGAAATCACCTTGCCGGTTTTGACATCGACCACCATTTTCGGATTGGCATTTGCCACGGGTGCTGCGGCAACGAGGCCTGCGGTCATGATGGCAACGGCTGCGGAGAGCCGTCTGGCGGCGATTGGCGATTTAAAAGTCTGTGGCAAGGCTTGTCCTCGAATTCCCGTCTTCGGTCGGGGAATGGCAATATTCACCATATATGTCCTAGCAATGGCAAAGTACATTGATTACGTCAATTATGCGGCGCACTATCCACCACGGAGGATAGGATTTTACGACACGCCGCACCGATGAACCCAGGAATGAACGAATGCCGATTTTGAACAGAGCCGCCGAACTCCAGCAGGAAGTCAGCGAATGGCGGCGTCACCTGCATGAAAATCCCGAGATTTTATATGATGTCGACAACACCGCGGCCTTCGTTGCGGAGAAGCTGAAATCTTTCGGCGTTGACGAAATCGTGACCGGTCTCGGCCGCACGGGTGTGGTCGGCATCATCAGGGGCAATCTTCCGGGCAATCGCACCATCGGCTTTCGCGCGGATATGGATGCTCTCCCAATTTTGGAGGAAACCGGCAAGCCCTGGGCCTCGAAAACCGCAGGCGCCATGCATGCCTGCGGCCATGACGGACACACGGCCATGCTGCTTGGCGCGGCCAAATATCTTACCGAGACCCGCAACTTCGCCGGCTCCATCGCCGTCATCTTCCAGCCGGCGGAAGAAGGGGGTGCGGGCGCGCTCGCCATGGTCGAGGACGGCCTGATGGAGCGTTTCGGCATTAACGAGGTCTACGGCATGCACAACATGCCGGGCATTCCGCTCGGCGCCTTCGCCATCCGCAAGGGCGGCATCATGGCTGCACCGGACAAATTCTCCATCACCGTCAAGGGCCGTGGCGGCCACGCCGCCCAGCCGCACCGCACCGTCGATCCCATCACCATCGGCGCGCAGATCGTCGGCAACCTGCAGATGATCGCCTCACGCAATGCCGACCCGATCCGCTCGGTGGTCGTCTCCGTCACCCGCTTTCAGGCCGGCTCCAGCCACAACATCATCCCCAACGAGGCATTGATCGCCGGCACGGTGCGCAGCCTCGATGAAACTGTGCGCGATCTGGCGCAGGATCGCATCAAGCAGATGGCGGAAGGCATTGCCCTTGCCAACGGCGCGGAAGCGGAAGTCGTCTATGAGCGTTATTGCCCGGTGACCTTCAACCATGCCGCCGAGACCGACCACGCCATCCGTGTGGCCCGCGATGTGGCGGGCGAACCGAATGTCGACCCCGATGTCGATCCTTCCATGGCGGGAGAGGATTTCTCCTTCATGCTGAAGGAAAGACCGGGATGCTTCATCTTCATCGGCAACGGCGATTCGGCCGGGCTTCACAATCCGGGGTATGATTTCAACGACGAGGCCATCGCTTACGGCATTTCCTACTGGGTGAAACTGGCCGAACAGCGCCTGACGAGCTGATTGCGGGCCAACGCGAAGAAAGCCGAGGAAGAGATCGACCGCGATGAAGAACGCGGTTGATCCGCAGGCATCGTCAGGTTAAAGAGCAATTCAGTGTCCACGTAGCTCAGCAGGATAGAGCACAGGATTCCTAAGACAAATTGGGGGTTGCGCCCGGAAACGACGCAATCGATCTGCTCAAAGTCGGGGAAAGCTTCGCTGGTCTTCCAGCATGCCAATCCCGAGCCAAGCTCCGGAGAAATCCGGTGAAGGTGTAGAGACTGGATGGGCAGCACCTAAAGGCCGCAAGGCCCATGGTGAAGGGACAGTCCAGACCACGAACGTCTTGCCGGCAAATGGCGGGACGGCGGCGAAAGCCGAAGCGGTATGAATCCTGGGGTCGGAGGTTCGAATCCTCTCGTGGACGCCAATTTCCTGCAAAACCCAGCAAAAACAACGTTATAGTTTGAGCGCGACCCAGCGGGGCCGATAGCCCTTTGGCAGGCCTCTACTTCGACCGGAGTCTCAGCGACATCCTTCACGAACACGGGAAATTAAAAGCTTCAAAAGGGAGCGTTGAAAGCGGGCAATTGCTTCCTATTTCCTATCTGTGATGATGAAGCGCCTGTCAAAATTAGTTGCGCTAGAGGAAGGAGATTTGATGATCGACGAATATGGTCCATATGTGCAGATGTCCACGCTTGGAGAACAGATGGCTGCCTGCTACCAGACGGATGCAAATCTCTTGCTGGAACCGCATCTGGCGCATTACATGGACGAGGTGGAGGTCAATATCGCCGCCGATAGTTTTAATCACGTTGGCTTTCTGAACAACATCACAAGCCGGCTACAGGTGACACTGACGGCAACGACCAATCCCAGGCGCCGGGAATTTCTACAAGCCGTTGTGGCTTCGCTTCAGGAGCGGATCCACCGCCATTCACTCGATGTGGCGTAATAGAGCTTAGGCACATCATCTTCGTCGTCACTCTTGTACAATCGCTTGCTGCATATCTTTGGCAAGACGGCGAAAAAGAACTGACGAGACGCTCGCGGCGCAAGCCCGGAGCAACCCCTCGTGCAGTTGGCCATCCCTGCTATTCGACGAAAACCCGCACGCTCGAGGCGCGGCCGTCGGCGTCGATGACCGTCAGTGTGGAAAACCCCTGGCCTTCCGGCCGCCATTCGCTGTTGCGGCGATGGGAAGCGTTCGGCAAAGGCAAACCATTGGCGAGCCAGCGGAAGGGTGCGCGCCCGCCCTGCAGCTTCAATACCAGCGGCGAGATGCCCGACTGGCCGGAAAGCTCCACGCGCGCGCCCTCCGGCGGGTAAACGATGCGCGGGGCGCTTTCACGTCTTGAAGCAGAAAGCAGGCCGCTGGCCGTCGTGGTAAAACGCCGCTGGTTGGCGGGGAGGTCATTGACCGCGACCCGCGCGACACCGGAAGGTGCGGCCGGCATCGGCGTGATCGCCACGCCGGATTTTTCGAAAGCCTCGAACAGGATCGGGGCGGCCGTCGCATAACCGGCAATGCCCGGCACCGCGCCATTGTCGGCCCGGCCGACCCAGACGCCCACCACATGCCGCCCGTCATACCCCACCGACCAGGCATCGCGATAGCCATAGCTGGTGCCGGTCTTGTAGGCGATGCCGCGCTGTTTCATGCCGAGCGGCGGCAGCACGCCGGAGAGGATGTCGGAGATGTTCCAGATAGCGGCATCGGAGAATAACCGGTCCCCCTCCAGCCGTTCCGGGGCGGAGCGGACGCCGTCTCCAAGCCGCACGGGATCGCCGCCGGCCAGTCCCGCATAAAGCTGCACCAGATCGACCAGCGAAATACCCGCGCCGCCAAGGGCTATGGCAAGCCCGGGCGCTTCATTGGCGGGAAGCACGAGTTTGACGCCCATCCGGCGGAACCGCACCATCAGCGCCGAGGGGCTGACGGCATCGAGCAGCTTGACGGCAGGCACATTGAGCGACAGTTGCAGCGCCTGCCGGATGCTGACATCGCCCTGATAATGCATGTCGAAATTGCGCGGCCTGTAACCGGAAAAGTCGGCCGGGCGATCCTCTATGATGGTTTCCTGCCCGACAAGACCGTCTTCGAAGGCAAGGCCGTAGATGAATGGCTTGAGGGTGGAGCCCGGCGAGCGAACGGCCCGGCTCATCTCCACGAAACCGCGTCTTGCCGTATCGAGATAATCCGCCGAACCCACTTCCGCCAGAATATCGCCGCTTTGCGCATCGGCCATGACGATGGCGACGGAGACCCTGTCGCCGAGCTTTTCCGCCGCATGGCGGGCAACACCCTCCAGCTCCCGCTGGATCGGCAGCTTCAGCGTGGAACGCACCTCGGCAGTATTCGGGAATTTCACCCGTGCGGCGACGGCCATATGCGGCGCATAGGCCGGCAGGTCCCGCCGGTTGGTGGGCACATTCGCAAGCGCCGACCGTTCCGCTTCCCCCTCACCCACCACGCGTTCCACGGCAAGCCGTTGCAGCACCCGCTCGCGCGCCTGCTTCGCCGCCTCCGGAAAGCGATCCGGGCGTCGCTTTTCCGGCAATTGCGGCAGCGCCACCAAAAGCGCTGCCTCCGCCGTATCGAGCCGGCCCGGTTCCTTGCCGAACCAGGCGAGACTTGCGGCGCGAATGCCTTCGAGATTGCCGCCATAGGGCGCGATATTCAGATAGAGATCGAGGATTTCCTCCTTGCTGAGCCTTCTCTCGATCTGGAGCGCGCGCGCGGCCTGCAGGAATTTCGCCGAAAAAGACCGGTCGGCGCGCGGCTCGATCAGCCGCGCCACCTGCATGGAAAGCGTCGATGCGCCGGAAACGATCCGGCCGTTGCTGGCCAATTGCCAGGCGGAGCGCAAAAGCGCCCAGGAATCGACGCCGTGATGCTCATAGAAACGCTGGTCTTCATAGGCCACCAGCATGCGCAGGAACTGTGCGTCGACTTCGGCGGCCGTGGTTTTCAGCCGCCAGCGGCCATCGGGTGTCGCAAAAGCGCGCAACAGTTTGCCGTCACGATCCAGAACCTCGAAGGATCGTTGCTGCGCAGCGTCCAGCGGCGGCGGATAGGCCTTGTCCAGCGCATCAAGACCAAAGGCCGCGCCGCCCATAAGCAGCGCGGCCGTCATGATGCCGACAATGATCGCCTTCTTCCGCCTCATGGGTTTGCCGAGCGCACCTCCATGCGGCCGGTTGCCGTGCGGGCGGCAAATTGCGGCCGGTACATATCCTCAACCGAAGCTGCCGGATGATCGTAGGTGCCGGGGGTAACGGCGCGGACCACATAGGCAAGCGCAATTTCCGAACTGTCGCCGGCCGAGCGATCGAAGGCCGCCACGAAACGGTCGTAGCGGAATTCCGTATGCGCCGCTTCCGTTTCCGGCAGCCAGTCGAAATTCGAAAGCTCAGCCGAATTGACGAGGCTCGGATTGTCGATTTCGAAACCGGAGGGCAACAGGTCCGTCACCAGAATGCGCGACTGCCAGTTATTCTGCGGCACCACATTCAGCACCACGACATACCGTTCGTTCTGGATCACCTCGCTCGGGTTCACCTCTTCGCCATCCATGGAATAATAGGTGCGGGTGATGGTGAAGCCTTCGCCGCCTGCGGCAAGCGGCTGCGCCGGCGGCGCCACCGTGGTGACGACGGCCGTGACCGGATCGGCCGAGGCATTGGCGATCTTTAAGGGTGCGGCCAGCAATTCATCGCCGCTCATCCGCTTGCCGAAGCCTCCGGTCTGCAGATCGCCGTTCACATCGAGACGGATATCCTTATCCTCGCCTTTGACGGCGCGGGCGGCCAGCAGCATCCATGCCTGTTCCTGGGTGCTGGTATAGGGCTTCTTTTCCCATTCCTTCGCCACCGCACCGGCAAGCTGCGGCACGACGGCCGGAACCGGCCGGCTTTCCGCCGCAAGCGCCAGCGTCGCCGCGCCGTCACGCAGAGCGGAGCCATAATCCGCGCGCGAGAAGCTGACATTGGTGGTGCGGCTTGCCATGTCGAGCGAAGCGCCGAATACGGCCTTCGAACGGGCCTGATCGCCATAAAGCGAGAGGGCGGCGGCAACCTGCGCCTTGGCGAGCGGTGTGGCGAAATCGGCCAGCGCCGTATCCGCGTAATAACGCAGATCGTTGATCGCCGCCTTGCGGTTGCGCGCCAGGACATAAAGCGAATAGGCGATCTCGTTGCCGCGATCCTTGACATTGCTGTCATAGGAAAGACCGTTTTGCAGGTTGTTCAGCGCCTGCACCATGGCGGCTTCGGGCACATCGTAATTCTGCTCGCGGGCGCGGGTCAGGAAGTCGCTGATATAGGCATCGAGCCACAGATCGCCGTAACCCGGCGACCAGAGGCCGAAGCTGCCCGAACTCGACTGGAAGGACAGCACGCGGTAGATCGCCTCCTGCACGCGCTTGCGGGTATCGGGGTCTTCTGCAAGGCCGCTATCCTTCGTCAGTTCCGAAACGTAAAGCAGCGGCAAAGCGCGGCTCGTCGTCTGTTCGGCGCAGCCGTAAGGATATTTGTCCAGCATCATCACCAGCGCCGGAATATCGAAGGCGGGCGAGCGCGTGACATTGACCGCGACGGACGAGCCGAGAAGCATGCTGTCGGCCAGAAGATCGCCATTGATCGTCAGGCTGCTATTGGGCGCGATCTTGATTTCGCGCCGCGTCGTCACCGGCAGAACGGCCGGGCGCACCGGCACGTTCAGAACCTGCTCCAGTGAAAGACCGGCGGCACTGGAAACCTTGATGGTAATCGCGCCGTTGCCGGGCTGTTCGCCCGTCAGCGGGACCGTCAGCGAAGACTTGCCGCCTTTCTGAAGCGCGAGAGTTTGCGACATCTCGCCCTGATCGACGGTCAGCGCCGTATTGCTGGTCACATCCAGCCGGTAATCGCCGGGCTCGCCATCGGTATTGGCGATATCGAGCCGCAATTGCGAGACATCGCCGGGTGCGAGGAATTTCGGCGCGCTGGCCGTGACCACGACAGGATCGCGAATGATGGCATCGGAGACCGCATGTCCCACGCCTGTCTTCGTCCAGGCCACCGCCATGATGCGGGCCGTGCCGTTGAACTGCGGAATATCGAAGCTGACCGTCGCCTTGCCGTCTGCGTCGAGTTCGACCGGACCGGCAAAGAAGGCCACGAGCTTTTCCGTGGGCGGACTGCCCTGAAGGGCTGCCTGCCCTCCGTCACCGCCGGTGCGCAGCCGGCCGGTGGCGCCAAGCGAACCGTCGATCAGGCGGCCATAAAGGTCGCGGATTTCCAGCCCCAGCCGGCGCTGGCCGAAATACCATTCATCCGGCTTTGGCGGCTCATAGCGGGTAAGGTTCAATATGCCGACATCGACGGCCGCAACGATGGCATAGGCCTTTTCGCCGACGCCGGCACCGGCGACGGTGATCGGAATTTCAAGCGGCTGGCGCGGCAGCGTTTTCTGAGGCGCACCGAGCGTGACGGCAAGCTTGCGCTCGGCCGGATCGACGGCGAGCCATTTGATGCCGATGGCGCGCATCGGCATACGGCTTTCCTGCGCATCGCCGGGACGGAACAGCGTGGCTGTCACATAAGCGCCAGCACCCCATTCCTCGGTGACGGGAATGTCGATCTCGCCGCCATCCTCGCCGATCTCGGCATTCTGCACGGCAATCAGCTTTTCCGAACCGGAAGTCACCATCAACTCGCCAGCAAAACGCGAGGAAACCTTGAGTTTGGCCGTATCGCCGATCTTGTAGCTCTGCTTGTCGAGAGCGATTTCCAGCGCATCTGGCGTTTCGGTCGAGCTTGCCTCCACATAAAAACCGGCATCGAACTCAACGCTGGAGACAGGCGCGCCATTGCCGGCGCCCTCCACTTCCAGCCGATAGCGACCCCAGGTGACGGGCACGGAAATCTCGCCGCCATTGGCATCGACCGAAAGCGTGCCCGCTTCCTGCTGCTTGGTATATTCCACCGGTTCGTAACGCCAGGAATTGCCCTGACGATACCATTGATAGTTCCGCTCGACCTTGATGAGCTTCCAGTTGAGGCCGCTCATCGCCTGTTTGGCACCGTCGGCACTGACGCCGATGATGTGGAAACGACCGACGGAATTCTGGGCAAGGTCGCCGGAAAACTGCGGTTTGATACCGATGACCGGCGCTTCAGCCTTGATGGGTAGCGTCAGGAAGCGCTCCACGGCGCGGCCGCCGGCCTCGCGCATGCGCACGGTGATGTTGGCGGAAAGAAGCTGCGTTGTGGATGGCAGATCGGTCAGATCGATATTGAAGCTCGCCTTGCCCTCTTCGTCCAGCGCCGGCAGATCGGCAAGCGTGGTGCGGTTTTCCTCTTCGCTTTCCTCATCGGCCAGACCGAAGAAATAACCTTCGAAATCGGCGCTGGTGCGCGTCGGTTTGATGGCGACCTCGCCTTCCAGCGTCAGGCCGGCTGCGGGCGCACCATAGAGATAGCGACCATCGACATCGATTGCCGTTTCCGCGCCAGGGTCGATCTGCTTTGCCTTGCTGGAAAGATCGAACTCGGTGCGGTCAGGCACGAAATCATCGACGAGGAAGCTCTTTTCGCTGATCGCAGGCGTTTTCGGATCGGTATGGATGCGCAATGTCCAGGTGCCGCGCATGGCATTTGCCTGCAACGGCAGATCGACCGCATGGCCGCCCAGTGCCTTGCCGTCGCTGACGAAACGCCGGTCCTCGACACCATCCGGGCGCGAGAAGATGAAGGTGAGCGGCAGATCCTCGATTGCCTTGCCGTCGACATCGCGGGCAAGGGCTGCGGCATGCACGGTCTCGCCGGCGCGGTAGATACCGCGTTCCGTCCAGCTGAACACGTCGATGGCGCCGGGGGCTGCACGGCCCGTCACGCCGCGATCCGAAAGATCGAATCCGGCGCGGGTCATGTCGAGGAACACATAGTCCTTGTCGCCGTTGCGCGCCGTCAGGATAGCAGGCGCCTGCGCCGCCGTGCCGCGCATCAGGCCGGCCGAGAACACCGCGCGGCCGTCCGCATCCGTCTTCGCGGTGCCCAGCACCTCATTATTCTTGGCGAGTAGCTGCAAATCCACATCTGCCAGCGGCTTGGCGCTGCCAAGGGCACGGACGAAGACATTGAGCCCATCGGTTCCGGCATAGGTGGTGATGCCGGTATCGGATACGAGGAACCATTGCGTGGCGCGCGAATCCCAGGTTTCCGGCGCGGTGCCCGGCGGTACGGCGGTCAGCACATAGATGCCGGGCTTGCGCTCGGGCAAGGCCTCATCCACCGGGAAGCTCGTCACCACATCCTTGTTGAGATCGGGCTGGATATCGATCGAGCCCTGCCAGACAAGCTCGCCAATTTCGTTTTCGATACGGTCGGCGTTATAACCGTCCATCTGTGTCAAAAACTGCGAGTTTGAAAGAAGTGAGGTGATGTTGCGGTCGCCGACGCGATAAAGCTTCAGGTCGGCCTTGTCGGCATTGACAGAGACGATTGGAATGCCGCGGCGCGCCGTGCCCGGCAGCACGAAATTCTCGCCGGTGAAGCGCACGCTGGCGGCACGGTCACGCACGTATATATCGAGATCGACCTGCTTTTCCAGAGGCTCTTCCACCGAAGACGGCAGGCCGGCGCGAAACGCGATCTTGTAACGCTGGCCATGGGTCAGGCCTTCCACGCAAATCTCGCTGCCCTTCGCCTCGATGGCCTTGGGCGCTGCCCCATCGAGCGTGATGAAGGAGGAATAATCGACGCCGTTCTTCACCAGCGGCTCGGAAAACTGCACGCAGGCGCGCGGGCTGATGCTATCGGTATCCACGGTATTGTTGATGACGCGGAAACCCTGCCGCGTGCGCAGATCGGCATAGGCCGCCTTGGTCTGTGCATTGTCGGTAAGCGCGAGGCTTTCCTTATAGGCATTGAGCGCCGCGCGATAATTCTGGGTTCGCTCAAAAGCCTTCGCCAGCCGGTTCAGGGCCTCGGTGCGGGCACTGACCGTGCGGCTGAGCTGATAGGCATTGATGGCAGCGGAAGCGGCTTGTCCCGCTATCGAATAATTATCGGTGACCTGCGCGGCCTTTTCCGACAATTCCGCCCAGAGCGCGCCATCGTCAGGTGTGATCGCAAGGGCCTGTTTATAGGTCGTGACTGCATCGGGAATATTGCCGGTGGCTGCCTGCTGCCGCGCCGTCTCCACGAGGGCTTCCAGACCCTGTTCGCCCTCACCGTCATTTGCCGCAAGGCCGGATTTCAGCCGGCGCGCTTCCTGCTGCAGGCTGTCGGTCACGAAGGACAGGCGCTGCGGTGCGCCGATATCGGCTTCCGCGGCCACTTCCACGATCTTGCCGGCAACTGCGCCAGGGAAGGCGTTCAGCTGATTGAAATCCGACTTGAGGAAGCACCATTTCACCTTGGGATTGTAGGTAAAGGCCTTGCAGGCGGTATCGCCGACGCAAATCTCGCCGCATTGTTCCAGCGAGACATTTTGCTCCGTCCTGAGATCGAAGCCGAAATAATCGCCATTTTGGGTCGTAACAACCTTGCGGGAGGGTTCCGCCGCCATGGCTGGCGGAAAAAACAGGGCGGTTGAGACCGCAACCAGCGAAATCCGGACGAGCGCGCGCAACGACATCAGTTTTCTCCCCGCAACAGACATGTCGGGCGGGACTCTGGTCAAATCCACGCATGGTTGTCAACGCATCTTCGTCAATTCACGACACGCAATATGTGAAGGCGGGCAAGCGGGAAGGTTAGTCTTCTATTTTTCTCGCTTCCGAAATCAGCATGATCGGCACACCATCGCGGATCGGATAAGCAAGCCTCGCGCTTTCGGAGATGAGTTCATTGCGGGCGCGGTCATAGGCAAGGCGCCCTTTCGTCAAAGGGCAGACCAGAAGCTCCAGCAGCTTGGGATCGACATTGCTCATCCTGTCGTCCATGGCGGCGATCCTATTGCAGCACGTTGCCGCCCTCGCCCGATCCCTGGGCAAGAACGATTTCGGTGATGGCGATCAATGTTTCGGCCCGCGTCTTCAGGTCCGGCGCTTCCAGCAGCGCCTGTTTTTCAGCCGGTCCGAAGGGAGACATCATGGAAAGCGAATTGACGAGGACGCGATTGCCCGCCCTTTCCACACTTTCCCAATCCGCTTCCAGCTGGTTGGCATCCAGAAACGAGCGGAATACCCGGAGCAGGTTTTCGCGGTCCACCGCATCCTCGTCATATTCGCCGGAAAGATCAGCGATGAAGGGCGCATGGCGGAAGCTGCGATAGGGTTTGCCCGCCTCCACCTCTTCCAGCAGGCGGAAACGGCACACGCCGGTCAGCGAAATGATATAACGGCCATCGCCGGTTTCGGAAAAGGACGTGATGCGGCCGAGGCAGCCGACCGCGCTCAGCGGACCGCCCTCAAGCCCCGCCTCGATGACATGCAGCGCGGGCTGCACCATGCCGATGATGCGATGGCCGGCCAAAGCCCGGTCGATCATGGCGAGATATCGAGGCTCGAAAATATTGAGTGGAAGATGGCCTTCCGGTAGAAGCAGCGCGCCCGGCAATGGAAAGACCGGCACGGTTTCCGGCAGATCGTCGTTCTTCACATATCTCGCATTTCCGACATGCATGGGAATCAAGCCCCCTGTTCACTGCTGCCCGGCCGGCGGTTCAACCGCCCTGGCCGGGATATGCCCGCATTACGAAAACAGTATCGCCGAAAGCTTCCTGCGGCCGGCAACGGTTGCCGGGTCCTTGAAGCCCCAGGCCTCGAAAAACTCCAGAAGCTGGCGGCGCGCGCCGTCATCGTCGAAGGTCCGGTCCTTGCGCATGATGTAGAGCAGATGGTCCGCAGCCTCATCGCGCCGCCCTTGAGCATTCAGCACCTTGGCAAGCTTCACCCGCGCCTCGTGACGATCGGGATCGAGCGCAAGCTCGCGCTCCAGCGCCACCGGGTCGCCGATCTTACGGGCTTCCTCATATTGCGCGATCTTTTTCGAAACGAGCTGAATGCCCGCATCCTCGTTGAGTCCCGCGGGCAGCGAAGAGAGCAGTTCGCTTGCTCGCTCATATTGGCCGGCGGCGATCATGCATTCCGCGATACCGGCAATCGCTGCCGGATTTTCGGGATCGGCCTGCATGACGGCGCCGAAAAGCTGCGCCGCGCCGTTGAAATCGCCATCCGCCAGAAGCTGCTTCGCCTCCGTCAGAACAGCCTCGATCTCCGCCTTAGGGTCGCCCGCATCAGGCCCGGCGATCTTCTCGATGAACTGCTTGATCTGGCTTTCCGGCACGGCACCCATGAAGCCATCCACCGGCCGGCCGTCGGCAAAGGCGACGATTGCCGGAATGGACTGGATACCGAGCTGGCCGGGAATCGACGGGTGGTCGTCAATATTCAGCTTCACGAGCTTCACGCGGCCATTCGCCTCGTTGATGACCTTCTCGAGCACCGGCGTCAGCTGCTTGCACGGACCACACCAGGGTGCCCAGAAATCCACCAGAACCGGCTGGCGACGCGATTCCTCAAGAACGTCCCTGGAGAAACCCGCCGTGGTGGTGTCCTTGATGTGGCCGGAGGCCGCACCGTTCAGCTCGCCATTATGATGGGCGCTTGCGGTCATCTGCCCGCTATAGGAACCGCCGTAAGGATTATTTTCGCCGCTCATGCCGGTCTCCCGTAACCTCTGTCATATGTCTTATTTGAAGCAAAGATCGTATCTCACTCGGTGACTTTCAAGACAAGCGGCGCATGTCCGGTTGCCTCGAGAAAGCGAATGAGATCCGTGGACGCGATCGTTGTCGTCTGGTCGTTGGAAAGCGGATGGCCATTGACCAGCTCGTTTTCCAGAAGCCCGCTGTCGAGCACGAAGGTGACCTGCCTGTCGGTGTCGTTGATGGCTCCGAACACCGTTACCGAGCCCGGCGCGACGCCCAGATATTCAAGCATCTTTTCCGGTCTGCCAAAGGACACGCGGCTTGCCGCACCGATGGTCTTGTGAACGCTTTTCAGATCGACGACCGCATTTTCCTCAACGGTCAGAACGAAATACTGATCCTTCTTGTCCTTTACAAAGAGGTTCTTTGTATGGCCGCCGGGAATGAGGTCGCGCAGCGACTGGGATTCGGCGACGGTAAACACCGGTTCATGCTGCTTCGTGGTGTGGGAAATGCCGAGTCCGTCGAGAAACTCGAACAGCTCTGTTGCCGTCTTCTGGGAATTTTCCGCCATATCCTGCCACCTGCCTCTGCCGATTCCACTATCCTTGTTTCCTGATTAAGCGGGCAACCGACGCTTGGCAACGCAGGAAAAAACAGCGGGATGAAAAATTCTCAATCATTTCCGCCGCTTGTCGCATTTCTCAAAGAAATTTTCGCGTTTTTGTCATTTCCCTGTTGCATTCCAAAATCGATTGAGCGATATAGCGCCCGTCGCCGCTTGGCGGCCCACGGTTCAGCGAACTACCCCGGACCGGTGGATTTGAGCGGGTGTAGCTCAGGGGTAGAGCACAACCTTGCCAAGGTTGGGGTCGAGGGTTCAAATCCCTTCGCCCGCTCCAAATTTCCCTAAAGATAGAATAATCGTCAAAGTACCCCTGTTCGCGCGTGACGCATTGTTCCGTGTCGTGAGGCTTAAAACTCGGCCTGCGCAGCCCCTCTGTCGGCAAGGCGCGACGGAAATTATTCCGCAAGCGGAACTTATGCCGAAGATGTCCGTTTCAGATCCGAGGCTCCTAACCTCAGTTCCCCTCTGATTGCCCGCCATGAGCGGGCATTTTTTTGCCGATGTCCCTGGAACAGCTTATGTGCGCAGCACGTTCTCCTGCATTGTTCAACGCGGGAAGAGCCATGTCCGCACATCCTGGAAGAATTCTCTTGATTGCCGCAGTCGCTACCTTGTCGATACCCGGCATATCGCCTGCCGCCGATATGACGGTTTATCGTGAGGAACGGGTTTCACCGCACAAAACACATCCTCAACCGCAGCGGATCGAAAATACCTATTCCAATCTCACGGAAATGCGCTGCACCGAAAATATCGTGTCCTATCGCTCCCCTTACCCACGGCACACGGAACAGGTCACGCTCTGCCATCCGCCATTAAACTGGCGAACAGGGCCATCAACCGCAACAATATGGTCGCCTTGATCTTGCCATAATTCATTCAATGTGCTTTTGTGCAGCCGCCCTTGTGGGAGGGGGTAGAGGTTGAGACCCGCTGGCTGCATTTTGGCAGTAAGCGGGTTTCCCTTTTTTTGGTCATAACTTACCGGCCGGCACCCTCGCATCCATCGTTTCTCCGGCTCGGAAAATCAATGAAACATGGCGCAGAATCGTGCGGTTTGGATTTTTCGTATGAAGGAAAGTGGTAGCGGGAGAGGGACTTGAACCCCCGACACGCGGATTATGATTCCGCTGCTCTAACCACCTGAGCTACCCCGCCACAGGGGAAACGTGACAGTCATGTGACCGGCCGTTCCATCAGGATGAGCGGCTTATAAGGTGCCGCTCCCCAAAGTGTCAAGCGCAAGATGCGCAAAAAATTCGCTTTCCGCATCGCTGCAAAAAGCGAATGGTTTCAGGCGGCAACCGGCTTTTCCAGAAGCGCCTTGAGCGACGCCTCGGCTTCCGCCGAGCGTTCCGACCGTTCGATGAAACCGCCGCCGTAAACGCGGGCATCGGCACCCGGCGCGGAATAAAGCACACAGGCCTGACCGGGAGCGACACCGGCTTCCCCGGTCATCAGGTCCACATAGATACCGTTTTCGTCCGCATGCAACATCGCTTCCGTCGGCGGGCGGGTGGAGCGCACCTTGGCGAAACAGGCAAAGCCCTGCCCGGCATCGTTCGCCAGCTCGCCGTCACCCAGCCAGTTCATGTCACGCAGATAGACCCGGCGGGTTTCCAGCGCCTCGCGCGGGCCAACGATGACCCGGCGGCCGCGTGCATCGAGATGCACGACATACAGCGGCTCCCCGGTCGCGACACCAATGCCGCGGCGCTGGCCGATCGTATAATGCACGATGCCATCGTGGCGGCCGAGCACGCGCCCGTCGAGATGGACGATATCGCCTGCCAATGCCGCATTCGGCTTCAGCTTGTTGATGATATCGGTATATTTGCCCTGCGGTACGAAACAGATGTCCTGGCTGTCGGCCTTCTTGGCGACGACCAGCCCCATATCTTCCGCCAGAGCGCGGGTCTCGGCCTTGGAGAGGCCACCGAGCGGAAAGCGCAGATAATCGATCTGTTCCTGCGTCGTGGCGAACAGGAACCAGCTCTGGTCACGGTCGCTATCGATCGGCCGATAAAGCGCACGCCGCCCCGGCTGGCCGGAAACGGGATTGGGACGCGAGCGAATGTAATGGCCGGTCGCCAGCGCATCGGCACCCAGTTCCTGGGCGGTGGCGAGCAGATCGGCGAATTTTACGGTCTGGTTGCAGGCCACGCAGGGGATCGGCGTTTCACCCATCGCATAGGCTTCGGCAAAGGGGTTGATGACGGTTTCGCGGAACCGCGCTTCGTAATCCAGCACATAGTGGGGAATGCCGAGCGTTTCGCAGACCCGGCGCGCATCGTCTATATCCTGCCCCGCGCAACAGGAGCCGGCGCGGTGCACGGCAGCACCGTGGTCATAGAGCTGGAGGGTAATGCCGAGGACATCATAGCCCTCGCGCTTGAGGATACCGGCCACCACCGAAGAATCGACGCCACCGGACATGGCGACAACGATCCGGGTATCTTCCGGCCTCTTGTCAAAATCGAGCGTATTCACGTTTTTTCCCATCGTCAGTCATAACGGGGGTAAAGGCCCCGCCGCCTGTCGGTCATCCGCCGCGAGAAACCTGGCCATCAATGGGGCCGACCTGTCTCGTCATCCTGCGGATTTAAGGGCTGCATATAGAAAGGAATGGCCGCGCACGCAAGTACGGGGCGGAAAACCGCCCCGCAAAGCCGTCAGATTCGGGCTGGGACCGGCCGTCAGGCGCCGGCCGTCTTCTGGCCGCTGCTGCCGAACCACTTGTCGCGCTCCCTCCACAGCGCTGGCAGGGCCAGCAATCCGATAGCCGTGAAGGCGATCAGCGTCTTGTTGAGCTGAGACAGTTCCGCCGTGCGGCCATCCAGATAATAGACACCATAGACGATGGCCACGTGCCAGACATAGACCTGCAGCGAATGGCGGCCGAGCAATTGCAGGAACTTAAGCGACAGCACCCAGATGACGCCCTCGGCGATGGCGCGCACGAGCGGACGGTGGTGCTTCGGACCTGCGATCACCAGCCACGTCAGGCCGACGCCGACAGCGAGGAAGTTGATGAGATAGACCGGGCCGAAATCGGCACGGATTTCCATGGTGGAGAATTTGCCCATCATGAATTCCGGCATCAGGCCCCAGGCTGTGGCGATGCGCAGCGGCATGAAGAACAGGCAGATGACGAGCGCCGCCTTCGGCAGCCACGTATGCTCAGGCGAGAAGATCGCCTTCCACGGAATGCGGTTCTGCGCCGTCATCGCGCCCATCACCAGCGCCGAATAGAATACGAGCTGCCAGCCGAGCAGATTGAAGCTGACGCGAATGCCCTGCTCGTCCGCACCCTTCACGAGTTCGTTGAGCGGGGTCGTCACGATCTGCTGCAGGCCGAGCTGACCGGCCATCCAGACCAGCAGGGAGCCGGCCATGACATAGGCCCACTTGCCATCAAGGCAGAGCTTCACCAGCACCGGCGCAAAGATCATGTAGACGATATATTGCGGCAGAATATCCATGAAGGTCGGCTGGAACAGGAATGTCGCAATCGCCGCCAGTCGCAGCGGATCGTCGAACGACGTCATGCCGAGCCAGTTGTACCAAATATAGGGTGCATGCGGGATGACCATGCGGAAGAACAGCACGGCGATGACGAGACCCATCGCGTAACGATAGAGTTCCAGCGCTCGGTTCCAGATCATCTGCTTGCCAGCGTCATAGCCGTATTTCATCATCTTGCGCGCATAGACCATGCCGATCAGCAGGCCGGACAGGAACACGAAGCCTTGGGCGTCCTCGACAAAGGCAAACTGCCGGTGATTGATTTCCACCAGCCAGAAACCGCCGGCAAACACCAGATGGTTGATCAGCATGAAGACGAGGAAGTAACCACGCATCCCGTCGATCAGGTCAAAGCGTTTCATCTCGATAGCTCTCCGTTCTCGCAGGGCCTGCATTGCCCAGCCACCCAGCCCGGCTTGGGAGGGGCCGGGGATTGGATTGTCAACGCTGTTTTGTGCCTGAGGTTCCCTTTCCAAAGCGGTTTAGAACCGGCACGAAAAGTCACATTGACGTGTATGCATTCTGGTTAGGATGCAGGGACTGAATGCGGGATGAATAAAAAAAGGCAATTCCGTGAAGCGAATGAGCCATGCGCGGGCAACATGCTGCGACAGGCAGGTCTCAAAGCGTTGCATAGCAGGGCGAAGCGGAATTCACCGCCGATGAGCGGGGGAGATATCACCCGTTAGATTTATCAGTCGTTTTTTTGACCGCATCTTTCCGCCCCTTTTGCGGAGCGAGCCTCGGCGTGACCGTGCTTTCTGGAAGCGAGACGAACAAAGGCCCGGCGGTCGCCAAACCGCCGGGCCTCTAACTGTTAAACGCATTCCGATTCGTCAGGCAGCGGCCTGAATAGCGGCCACCTGCCAGTTGTCGTTTCCGGGGCGACGAACGAAGGTCCACATCTCCACCGCCTCAGAAGGCTGGTGCTCGTCACCTTCGATTACCTTGCCGGAGGTGCGGTCGCGCATCACGTCGATGGCGGAGTAGCGCATCGCCACCGTTGCATAATCCTGACCCTCTTCGTGCCATGCTTCGGCAACATCGCCCTGTAGCAGCGTCACATCGCGCACGTCGTTTTTCACGCCGCTGGTGGCGTTGTCGCTCAGTTCCTCTGCGAGGTAAGACATGGCTTCCGGCGTCGTCAGCTTGCGCAAGGTGCCGTAATCCTCGGCGGCATAGGCGGCCTGTACGTCTTCCAGCATTTTCTGGAAAGTTTCGAGATCGCCCTGGGTAATGCCGATTTCATCGCCTTCCGACATGGCATTAGCATGAGGCACAGGCTTTGCCGTTGCGGCAGTGGCGGCCACACCGCCCGCAGCGCCGGCCAGCGCGCCGATCTTCGGAATCTTGAAAGAGGAAGCGGCAGAACCCGCCTGCGAACCGCCATTATAGGAGGAACCGGAATGATCCGTGCGCTGCGATCCGCCGGCCGAGCCATAAGCGGGCTGGCCCTGACGGCGCGAGGCGAAGAAACGCATGGCGAGCATGACCAGAAGACCGATCAGCGCCACCTGCAGCAGCATGCCGAAGAAACCGGCCATGCCACCAAAACCGCCACCCAGCAACATGCCGAACAGACCGCCCATCAGCAGGCCGCCCATCAAACCACCCATCATGCCGCCGAAAAGGCCACGATTTTGCTGCGGCGCCTGTGCGCCGGGACGTGCCGGCTGAGCAGCGCTCGGTGCCGCCTGGTTGGTATTGGGTGTCATGCTGCGGTTGATCGGCGCAGTCTGGCCGGGCGCAGTGCTGGTCGAAGGCGGAGCGGAATAGGTCCGTGTGCCACGGCTTCCGAAACCGCCGCTGGCGCGACGTGCCTCTGCCATATCAACCGCCACAAAAGACACCGCGATACCAAGCGCGGCGACTGCGAACAAACCCTTGAAGCGCCGAAAGGCAGCAAACATCGTTATCTCCTGTTGGCCACCCTCCCATGAGCGGCATCTCGCAAGTCGATATAGCAACTCATGATCATCATTTTTAGACCGGTTGGCTAAAATTTTTTGTGATATGCAACCAAAGCGCGATCCAGATAACAAAAGCCGCAACAATGACAACTGGAAAGCAAAAAACCGGCACAGGGTTTCCCCTGCACCGGTTCCTATTGTCCCCTTGGGAGGAACGATAGATCAGTCGACGTTGAACGTCAGCGGCTTGACCTGGCGGATGGCCGGGTTGGCGCGCAGCTTGTCCAGCACCTCTTCGGAAACCGGGCCGTCAACATAAAGCAGGGCGATGGCGTCGCCGCCTTCTTTTTCACGTCCGAGCTGGAAGTTGGCGATGTTGACGCCAGCCTCGCCGAGCGTGGTACCCATGAAGCCGATCATGCCGGGAACGTCGGTGTTGGTGATGTAGATCATGTGCGATCCGACATCGGCGTCCATGTTGATGTTCTTGATCTGGATGAAGCGCGGCTTGCCATCCGAGAACACTGTGCCGGCAACCGAACGGATCTGGTTTTCAGTCTTCACCGTCAGCTTGATGTAGCCGTCGTAAACACCGGTCTTGTCGCGCTTGACTTCGGAAAGGATGATACCCTTTTCCTTGATCATGACCGGGGCCGAAACCATGTTCACATCCGCAACCTGGCTGCGGATCAAGCCAGCCAGCAGGGCGCTGGTCAATGCCTTGGTGTTCATGCTGGCAGTTGCGCCATCATAAAGGATTTCGATTTCCTTGGTGGCGCTTTCCTGTACCTGGCCGACGAAAGACCCGAGAACATCCGCCAGACGAATGAAAGGCTTCAGGCGCGGTGCTTCGTCAGCCGTGATCGACGGCATGTTGATGGCGTTGGACACGGCACCCTTGACGAGGTAATCCGACATCTGCTCGGCAACCTGCAGAGCAACGTTTTCCTGCGCTTCCGTGGTCGAAGCGCCAAGATGCGGTGTGCAGACGACGTTCGGAAGGCCGAAAAGCGGGCTCTCGGTGGCGGGCTCGACTTCGAACACGTCAAAACCGGCACCGGCGACATGGCCCGACTTGATGGCTTCGGCAAGGGCCGCTTCATCCACCAGACCGCCACGGGCGCAGTTGACGATACGAACGCCCTTCTTGGTCTTGGCGAGGTTCTCTGCATTAAGGATGCCGCGGGTCTTATCGGTCATCGGCACATGCAGGGTGATGAAATCGGCCTGGGCCAGAAGCTCGTCCAGCTCAACCTTGGTGACGCCCATTTCCTGCGCACGTTCCGGCGACAGGAAGGGGTCATAAGCGAGAACATGCATCTTGAGGCCAAGCGCACGCGAGCAGACGATGGAGCCGATGTTGCCGGCGCCGATGACGCCGAGCGTCTTGCCGGTGATTTCGACACCCATGAATTTCGACTTTTCCCACTTGCCGGCCTGCGTGGAGCTGTCGGCGGCCGGAAGCTGGCGCGCAACGGCGAACATCAGCGCAATCGCGTGTTCTGCCGTTGTGATGGAGTTGCCGAAAGGCGTGTTCATGACGATGATACCGCGGCGCGAGGCGGCCGGAATATCGACATTGTCGACGCCGATGCCGGCGCGGCCGATAACCTTGAGGTTGGTCGCAGCCTCGATCAGCTTTTCGGTCGCCTTGGTGGCGGAACGAATGGCGAGACCATCGTAGTTGCCGATGATTTCGGCAAGCTTGTCCTTGTCCTTACCGAGCTTCGGCTGGAAATCGACTTCGACGCCACGATCGCGGAAAATCTGGACGGCGGTTTCCGACAGTTCGTCGGATACGAGTACGCGAGGTGCCATGGTTCACGGGCTCCTTGAAAAACGGTGAATCTATTATTTACGCATTTCCGGACGCAAAACCGGCTTCCACTTTTGCTGGAAATGCTCTCAAGCGGGGAATGTGCGGCCCTGCATCAGCGCAGGGCCGGTATAAAAATCAGGCGGCAGCCTTGGAAAGTGCTGCCTTCTGCGTCTGGTAGGCCCAGGCGAGCCAGGGCATGACGGCTTCCATATCCGCCGTCTCGATGGTGGCGCCGGCCCAGATGCGCAGACCGGACGGGGCGTCACGGTAAGCGCCGATATCGAGGGCGACATTTTCCTTTTCGAGCAGGGCGACGACGCCCTTGGCGAAATCGGCCTGTGCGGCGGCATCCAGCGCCTGTACCTCGGGATCGACGATCTTCAGGCAGACGGAGGTGTTGGAGCGGGTTTCCGGCTTGACGGCCAGGTTGGCGATCCAGTCGTTCTTCTCGATGAAGTCGTAAATAACCTTGGCATTGGCATCGGCACGGCCGATCAGCGCCTTGAGGCCGCCGAGATTTTTCGCCCACAGCAGCGCGTCGATGTAATCTTCAACGCAGAGCATGGACGGCGTGTTGATGGTTTCGCCGGTGAAGATGCCTTCGATCAGCTTGCCGCCGGAAACCATGCGGAAGATTTTCGGCAGAGGCCATGCCGGCGCGTAGCTCAAGAGACGCTCGACAGCGCGGGGCGAAAGAATGATGACGCCATGGCCGCCCTCACCGCCCAGAACCTTCTGCCAGGAGAAGGTGACGACGTCGAGCTTCGTAAAATCCATGTCCTGTGCGAAGGCCGCCGAAGTGGCGTCGCAGATGGTCAGACCCTTGCGGTCAGCCGGGATGAAATCGGCATTGGGAACGCGAACGCCGGAGGTTGTGCCGTTCCAGGTGAAAACCACGTCGCGGTCGAAGTCGACTTCGGCAAGGTTCGGCAGCAGGCCATAATCGGCCTCGAATTTGCGGACGTCCTTCAGCTTCAGCTGCTTGACGACGTCGGTGACCCAGCCCGCGCCGAAGCTTTCCCAGGCGAGCATATCGACGCCGCGTTCGCCGAGCAGCGACCAGAGCGCCATTTCAACGGCGCCGGTGTCGGATGCGGGAACGATACCGATGCGATAATCGGCAGGAACGTTCAAAACTTCACGGGTGAGATCGATGGCCTGCTTCAGCTTGGCTTTGCCAACCTTGGCGCGATGCGAGCGACCGAGCGGCGCATCAGAGAGAGCATCTAGCGACCAACCGGGACGCTTCGAGCAGGGACCAGAGGAAAAATGCGTATTGCCCGGACGGACGTCCGGCTTCACGATATCTGTCATTTAACTACCCTTTCAGATAGGCGCCTCTCGTTAGGGAGAGGTGTCCTGACGCCGTTGCTATTCCTCTGGCCGATCCCAGTCAAGCGGAATATGTCGCTACGCAGAAGAATTTTGGTCCATATGCGTCATGCCCCGTATCAGATGCCGGTAAAACAAAACCGCCCGCACCCGGAGGATGCGGACGGTCTGAAACTACCAGCTGGGCGTGACGTTTATTTATAAACGGCAGGCTGCAGCGGAATATCGGCGGGCGGCATGTATTGTGCGGTATCACAGCCGTTGAAGACATAACGGCCACCGACGCGCACTTCATGCGAATAAAGGCCCTTGTCACGGCCTGGACCGCCGCCATTCTCATAAGCGAACATATCGCCCTTGTTGATGTGGCGGAAACGATAGCCGATATCGGCCTTCAGATTACACGTGACGTCGATGGATGCGCCGGCCATCAGAGCATAGGCGAAGCGCCATTTGCCCTTGCCGCCATGTTCGGTCGTGGGGTCACAGCCTAGGCCATTGACGCTGCAGGATGTGTTGCGCAGCTTGTCCCACTTGACGTAGGAGCCGCCGATACCACCACCGACATAAGGCGTCACCCGCCCATAAGTGCCGAGATCGACGTAGGCATTCGCCATCAGAGTATAGGCGCGAACCGAGCTAAGGTCCTCCGAGACGCAGCGGCCGGGAACGGAACCGCAGAAACCACTCGTGGAGCCGCGGAAATCCGACTTACCCATATAGTCGAAGGTCACGTCACTGCGGAAATAGTTGTTGAACTGATAACCGACACCGGCACCGATGACATAGCTGTCCTTGATCGTCGCGGTATCAAAATCCGCGAGATAACCACCCGGACCACCCTGATAATAGTGAGCACCGCGTAGCTTGTTGAAGGAATAACCGACATCGCCGCGCAGATACCAGCCGCTCGCCTGGGTAACAGTAACCTCGGGAGCATCGACATAGGCCGGTGCAGGCTCAGCTTGATAAAGATCGGCAGCAATAGCGCTTGTACCGGTCAGCAGGACGGCCAGAAATCCGGCCAGGGCGTTTTTCATGACTTCCACTCCAGAAGAGGCACGTGCGGTTTCGGCAGCAGATGCCAGTGAACTGTTCAGTCATGGAGATTGACGTAAAATGGTTAAGTCCCGATTAACCACGATCATTCACTATATTTATTAGGAAATACTCAAAGAAAAAGCCGGCTGGACAGCCGGCTTCTTTAAGGCATTACTAACGCTGCGGCTTATGCGGCCGAGCGGGCATTGGCAATAACACCGACGAGATCGTTGACGATCTGCTCCACCTTCGCGCTATCGTCGCCTTCCGCCATGACGCGGATCAGCGGCTCCGTACCCGAAGGGCGAATGACGAGGCGGCCATTATTGGCCAGGGCACTCTCCGCATCCGCGATCGCCTGCTGCACGACAGGATTTTCCAGCGGCTTACCGCCGGAGATACGGACGTTCTTCAAAAGCTGCGGCACCGGCTCGAACTTGCGGCAGACTTCGCTGACCGTAAGACCGGAGCGCTTGACCTTGGCGAGAACCTGCAAGGCCGCAACGAGACCATCGCCTGTGGTGCCGTAATCCGACAGCACGATATGGCCGGACTGCTCGCCGCCGACGTTGAAATTGTGATTACGCATGTGTTCGACGACATAACGGTCGCCCACCTTGGTACGGGCAAGGGTAAGTCCCTTGTCGCCCAGGAAGCGTTCCAGCCCGAGATTCGACATGACGGTCGCCACGATACCGCCGCCGCGCAGCGTGTTGTCGGCAGCCCAGCTATCGGCGATGACGGCCATCAGCTGGTCGCCATCGACGATCTCGCCGCGCTCGTCGACGATGATGACGCGGTCCGCATCGCCATCGAGCGCGATGCCGATATCGGCCCGCACTTCATGCACCTTCTTCTGGAGCGCTTCCGGGTGGGTGGAGCCGCATTCGAGGTTGATATTGATGCCGTTCGGCTCATTGCCTATGGTGACGACTTCCGCACCGAGTTCCCAGAGCGCAGCGGGCGCCACCTTGTATGCCGCGCCATTGGCGCAGTCTATGGCGATCCGCAGTCCGCTCAGCGTCACATCACGCGGCAGGGTGCGCTTGACGAATTCGATATAACGATAGATGTCACCATCCACACGCTTGGCGCGACCAATCTCGCTTGGCTTGACAAGTTGCGCATAGATATCCTTGTCGAGAAGATCCTCGATCTCCAGTTCCAGCTCATCGGAAAGCTTGTAACCATCCGGTCCGAAAAGCTTGATGCCGTTATCGGAAAATGGGTTGTGCGAGGCCGAGATCATGACGCCGATATCGGCGCGCAGCGAGCGGGTCAGCATGGCGACGGCCGGCGTCGGGATGGGACCAAGGAGGAAGACATCAAGGCCGGCTGCGGTGAAGCCGGCAACCAGGGCGTTTTCCAGCATATAGCCGGAAAGCCGCGTATCTTTGCCGATGACGACGCGATGGCGATGATGGCCGCGCCGGAAGATCGTGCCGACCGCAATGCCCACCCGCATCGCCAGATCAGGCGTCATGGGGAAGACGTTCGATTGTCCGCGGATACCATCGGTTCCGAAATAACGGCGTGCCATTTGAACTCCAAATCTTTTCCAGCATTCCGGCAAAAGCTGAAAACAGCCGGAAGCGTTTTTGGCTAGATGCCACAAACCACGATAAACAGCACGTAAATTAGCGCAAAAATGGCTTATATCTTGTTACCAAAATGAAAAGGCCACCCGGAAACCCGGATGGCCTTTTACAATTTTTAGCTTGCGCGAACGATCAATGCGGTTGCGGCTCCATGCCGCCTTCGGCCTCGCCGTCGCCCTTGGCTTCGGTCGGGCCGTCCTTCTTGGTGCCTGCCTTCGGCACTGCCGAACCACGGCTGCCCGGAGAATCGTCACCCAGATCGCGGGCGGGCTTCTCGCCCTTCAGCAGGGCCTTGATCTCGTCGCCCGTCAGGGTTTCGTATTCAAGCAGACCCTCGGCAATCGCAACGAAACCATCGTGGTTTTCCGTCAGGATGCGACGCGCCTCGGCATAGGCCTCATCGATCAGGCGGCGAACTTCGGTGTCGATCGTCTGGGCCGTCGCTTCGGACACATTCTTCGACTGCGAGACGGAATGACCGAGGAAAACTTCCTGCTGGTTTTCACCATAGGAGACCTGACCGAGCGCATCGGAGAAGCCCCATTGCGTGACCATGGCGCGGGCAAGCTTGGTGGCCTGCTCGATATCCGAAGACGCGCCGGAGGTGATGTTTTCCTTGCCGAAGGTCAGTTCCTCGGCAACGCGGCCACCCATCATGATGACGAGACGCGACACCATCCACTTGTAGCTCATGGAGTAGCGGTCGCCTTCCGGCAGCTGCATGACCATGCCGAGCGCACGGCCGCGCGGGATGATCGTCGCCTTGTGCAACGGATCGGCCACGGCAACCTTCAGCGCGGTAATGGCGTGTCCGGCTTCGTGATAGGCGGTCAGCTTCTTTTCGGCCTCGGTCATGGCGGAGGAACGACGTTCCGCGCCCATCATGATCTTGTCCTTGGCGTCTTCGAATTCCTGCATGGTGACCACGCGCTTGTTGCGGCGGGCGGCCATAAGGGCAGCTTCGTTGACGAGGTTCATCAGGTCCGCACCCGAAAAACCGGGCGTACCACGGGCCAGAACCTTAAGGTCGACATTCGGCGCCAGCGGCACGTTGCGGATATGCACCTTGAGGATGCGCTCGCGGCCGACAATATCCGGGTTCGGCACGACGACCTGACGGTCGAAACGACCGGGACGCAGAAGTGCGGGGTCGAGAACGTCGGGGCGGTTGGTGGCGGCGATGAGGATGATGCCCTCATTCGCCTCGAAACCGTCCATCTCGACCAGAAGCTGGTTCAGCGTCTGCTCGCGCTCATCGTTACCGCCGCCAAGACCGGCGCCGCGATGGCGGCCGACGGCGTCGATTTCATCGATGAAGATGATGCAGGGCGCATTCTTCTTGGCCTGCTCGAACATGTCGCGCACACGGCTTGCGCCGACGCCGACGAACATTTCCACGAAATCCGAACCGGAAATGGTGAAGAACGGCACATTGGCTTCGCCAGCGACGGAACGCGCGAGAAGCGTCTTACCGGTACCCGGAGGGCCGACGAGCAGCACGCCGCGCGGGATTTTACCGCCGAGGCGCTGGAACTTCTGGGGATCACGCAGGAATTCGACGATTTCCTCGAGGTCCTGCTTGGCTTCGTCCACGCCTGCAACGTCGTCAAACGTTACGCGGCCATGCGCTTCCGTCAGAAGCTTGGCCTTGGACTTGCCAAAGCCCATCGCGCCGCGCGAACCACCCTGCATCTGCCGCATGAAAAACAGCCAGACACCGAGAATGAGGAACATCGGCAGAAGCGTGCCGAGATAGCTCAGGAAACCGGAGGAACCGTCGCTTTCGGGACGCGCCACGATGGTCACGTTCTTGCTCTGCAAGCGCTCCATCAGGCTGTCATCGATGACGGGGGAATAGGTCTGAAAGGCCGTGCCGTTTTCAGTATAGGTTCCGAGAACCCGGTTACCGGTGACGGTCACGTCGCGAACTCGCCCGGAATCCACATCGCGAAGAAACTGGGAATACGGAATTTCCCGCGAACCCGTTTGCGTCGGCGATGTCTGGAACATGCTGAACAATGCGATCAGCAAGAGGGCAATCACGGCCCACAAGGCGAAATTTCTGAAATTTGGGTTCATCGAACTCCCCGAACTCACACGGACAAATTTGCTGCCCGCTATAATGTGCCCCTAACATAAGGACGACATCTCCCGTTGCCAAGGCGAACGGCGTTATCTGATGCGTTTTGGTGTAAAAACTATTCCAAGGCAATTCACGAAAAAGAGGCCGGATTTAAACCGGGGGCTGTGGATAGGCGGCGCGCAGGAGGCGCATGGCAATCACATTGGCCAACTCAAGGTCGAAACGCGGAAGAAAAAGATCATAAGGCGCAAGCAGCGGGCGGATCGCCGCCACGCCGGAGCCCGGAAATGCCAGATCGTGATTTTCGCACACGAAGACCGGCATTGTCTGGCTGTGGCGTTTCAATATCCCTGGAGGAATGAGACCGGAAGGTTTGATCGGAATACCCGTTGTGTCTCCGGCGCCAAAAGCGCGGACGACTATCTCTGCATCGGAACGGTTGAACACGTCAAAGCGCTCGTCCCAAACCATCCTCGCGCCCGGCGGCATTCGCAGTGATGGAATGTTTCTGTTTTCCCGCATCAGGTAGAGGGCATCCTTGCGGTAATCGAACACGACGCGGTTCGCCGTTATCCTTCCCGGTTCTCGATTCGCGACAAGCGCCATCACCCTGTCCATCGTGTCAGAGGCCATGGGATATCGTCGACCGCCGATAACACCTGATAGCGCCGACAATGCGTACCGGATAACAGCGGGGTCTTCACCGAGGCTCTCAGCGTTTATCCTGATTAAACCAAGGGAAAAAAAACAAGAGTTATGATATACAAACCGGGCTGCGCGTGCGGATAATTCCGACCTTGTGTCTGACGTTCCGTACGGAAAAAGACGAGGCGTATCGTCCAGCGCCTGCCGCACCCTCACCCGCTCATATTTGCGGTTTTCATTGCTGGGATCATCGATCCAGCCTTGCGCCCTTTCGAGAAGATAATCGCGAATGGCTCGGCGCTCGCAATGCAGAAATGGCCGCATGACCCAGTGACGCCCACCATACAGCACGGCGTCTGCCATACCCGACAAGCCGAGATTATCAGCCCGTTTACCGCGGGCGGCGCGCATCGCAACCGTTTCCCGCTGGTCGCCCTGTGTATGCCCGGTCACGATGACATCGGCGCTCATCGTGTCCGCGACACCAGCAATCAGACGGTAACGCGCCAAGCGCGAGGCCTCGGCCAAACCGGAGGCGGGTTTTTGGTCATCCCAACGACGCACGGCATGAAAGATGCCAAGCCCGGCGCATAACGTGGCGACTTTTTTTGCCTCGTCAGCGGATTCGGGCCGTAGCGCATGATCGATCGTGACGGCCGACAGCCGCACCTGATCCCCTGAACCGATGGAAGCTTCGTGCAATGCGAGCAACAAACCGGTGGAATCGCTGCCGCCGGAAATTGCAACGAGAATATGCGCAGGTTTGCGCAGTTTCGCGACGAACAATCGCGCAGCCTCAAGCGGGACAAGCCCGGTTTCGTCTGGAATGCTGGTCTTGGCAGGCATGGACAGACCGCACTTCAACGGGAAATAGGGATCAGCAGCTCAACCGTTTCTGTTCGCTGGCAACCTTGCTCAGCACGGTCTTGGAAGCATTGGGATAACGCTTCGGCACCTCGCGCAGCGTGGCGCAGGCGGTTTCGGTATTGTCGAGAGCGGCAAGCGACATGCCGAGCTTCATCAGCATTTCCGGCGCCTTCGGGGATTTGCCATAGGCCTGATGGCCGTTCAGGAAGGTCTTTGCGGCCTCATTGAACTTGCCCTGGGAATATTGCGCCTCGCCCAGCCAAAAGCTCGCATCCGCGGCCTTCGTGCCCTTGGGATAACCCTGCAGATATTGCTGGAACCCCTGTTCCGCCAGCTTGTAGTCACCGGAAAGAACATGGCCGTAAGCGGCCTGATAAATATCGCCTTCGCTGGTAAGCGCCGCCGTATTCACCGGATCCGTCTTGCGCTGACTATTGCCCGTGCTGACGCCCGGAAGGCTGGCGGAGGAATTATTCGCGCCTTGATTCAAGGTGCCGCCAACCGGCATTCCCTTGGAATCAAGCTCGATGGAGCCGAGCGTCGTCTCTCCCGGTGCGCCTGTCGGGGCGGTGGAGGGAGCAGACGGAGAAACGGAAGCGCCACCCTCGGGTGGCGTTTCGATGATCGTTGCAACGTCGTCGGTCGGCGGTGAGGCCGGATTGACCGGACTGGCTTCCGCCTTCTTTTTCGGCGCGGCGGTCGGGCTTGCACCCTTGCCGCCGGCATTGCCGCTCTCCAGTTCCTGGAAGCGGAACTCATTGTCTTCCTGCGCCTTGCGGATCGTTTCCTGCATCTGCAGAAGCTGGAAGCTCATTTCCTCGATACGGCCGTTGAGCTGCCGGATCTGTTCTTCAAGCTGCTGAACCCGATAGGCTTCATTGGCCTGAACCCGGACGACCGGGGGCTGCTGAGAGTTGATCGTGCCGAAGCTACCCCCCGCACCGAACAGCGGACCCGAAACGGCGATGCCGCTCAAGCCGGTGCAGGCTGCAAGCCCCAGCATTCCCGCCACGACAAGTTTCTTCATCTCATTCGTCCTGCCTTAACTGATTTGCACCGGAATGGCGCAAGCCGGATTTTTTCCATATCAACCGAAAAAGCAACTTAACTTCGGCCAAACTATGAAAAAAACAAAAGGCGGCCCAAAGACCGCCTTTCATTCAAGATCACAATAACGTCAGGCAATCACATGCCCGCGCCACCGAGAACCGTCACGGCGCGGCGGTTCTGCGACCAGCAGGAGATGTCGTCGCAAACGGCGACCGGCTTTTCCTTGCCGTAGGAGATCGTCTTCATGCGGTTAGCCGGAACGCCCTGGGAAGCCAGGAAGTCGCGGGTTGCAGCCGCACGACGGGCGCCGAGCGCCAGGTTGTATTCGCGCGTGCCGCGTTCGTCGGCATGGCCTTCAACGGTGATGGCGTAGTTCGGGTAACGGGCGAGCCACTGAGCCTGGCGCTGCAGGGTCTGCTGGGCGTCAGCGCGGATAGAGGTCGAGTCGGTATCGAAGAAGATGCGGTCGCCGACATTGACCGTGAAGTCCTGCTGGGAGCCCGGCGTTGCGGAGCCCGCGCCACCAAGGCCAAGTTCACCGGCGCTGTTCGGCATGTTCTTCTTGTTCGCGCAGCCTGCAAGAGCAAGCGCGAGCGTCATGGCGATGACAGCCGGGTTACGGGCCAGTTTCTGCATGGGGCTGAGTGCCGAAATGTGTGTACGGCTCATCGCCGGTCTCTCCTTAGGATTTCAATAACGTTGCCGGACACTAACTGATCGCGGTTAATAGCCGGCAAACGCTTATGGTTAACAGAAAGGAAATGTCCCATTTTTTTGCTCCCTCACAACACTTTGCGGCAAGAAAGAGGCGCACTTCCCCATGGTATCAAGTAAAACATGACGGCGCCGGCATGAACCGGCGCCGTCATGGCAGTCATATCAGTCCAGAAGCGGCGACCATGCCGGATCCGAAGCGAAAGTCGGCGTCTTGATGAGCTGCTCGTTGTAGCCCGTCAGGTCGATCGAATAGAGCTGCGGACCGCCCGCACCGGCGTTCTGACGGAAGAACATCAGCACGCGGCCGTTCGGCGCCCAGGTCGGGCCTTCATTGTGGAAACCGCTGGTCAGGATGCGCTCGCCCGAACCGTCGGTCTTCATCACGCCGATCGAGAACTTGCCACCCGACTGCTTGGTGAAGGCGATCAGATCGCCGCGCGGCGACCAGACCGGCGTGGAATAGGAACCATCGCCGAAGGAAACGCGCTGCTGGCCGGAACCATCGGCATTCATGACGTAGATCTGCTGGCGGCCGCCGCGGTCGCTTTCGAAGGCGACGCGCTGACCGTCGGGCGAATAGGACGGCGCCGTATCGATCGCCGACGTGTTCGTCAGCCGCGTCGTGGTGCGAGAGCGCAGGTCCATCGTGTAGATATTGGCGTTGCCATCCTGCTGCAGGCTCATGATGACCTTCTGGCCATCCGGAGAGAAGCGCGGCGAGAAGGTCATGCCGGGGAAATTGCCAACAACTTCGCGCTGTCCGGTTTCCAGCTGCAGCAGATAAACGCGCGGCTGCTGGCCTTCGAAGGACATGTAGGTCACTTCCTGACGGTTCGGCGAGAAACGCGGCGTCAGGACGATGTCGTTCGAGTTGGTGAGGTTACGGACGTTGAAGCCATCCTGGTCCATGATCGAGAGCTGGCGCTTGCGGGCCGTCTTCGGGCCGCTTTCAGAAACGAAAACGACGCGGGTGTCGAAATAGCCCTTTTCACCGGTGATGCGCTCATAGATGGCGTCGGCGATGATGTGGGCGACGCGGCGCCAGTTTTCCGGCTGGGTAAAGAACTGCTGGCCAGTCATCTGCTGGTTGGCGAACGTATCCCACAGGCGGAATTCGGCGCGCAGGCGGCCATCGCTTTCACGCGTGACACGGCCGGTCACGAGCGCCTGGGCGTTGATGACCTTCCAGTCCTCGAAACGCGGCTGCTGATCCGGATTGCTGATCTTTTCGATGAAGGCGTTCTTGTTGACCGGCGCAAAAAGGCCGGAACGCTGCAGGTCGGCGGCAATGACCGCGGAAACCTGCGCGCCGATGCCGTCGCTCGACATGAAGTCGGTGATGGCGATGGGCAGCGGCTCGACATTGCCCTTGTTGATGTTGATTTCCACCCGCGCAAAAGCCGGTGCGGAGAAAACCGACATGAGGGCCGCGACAGCGAGCACCAGCCGGATCGGCGAAAATATCTTCATGTTGCCAGGCCTTTCAGCATTCATAGCAATTCACTGGGATCGAAGTTCACGACAACTTCGTTCCATGCGTCATATTTGTCGGCAGGAAGGTTGGTGAACGGAGCAGAACGCATGATGGCGCGATAGGCTCCGCCGGAAAGAGCACGACGCGTCCCTTCGGAACCGCCGGTCGCCTCGATCTCGGGCCGACCGATGATGGTTCCATCACGGTCGAGCTTCATGGTGACCCGGACGCGAACGTCCGAGGCATCCGCCATGCCGGGAATGATCTGCCAGTTCTTCTGGATCGCGCCACGCAGCGCATCCATTTCCGTCTGGCTGAGCGTCGAACCGCCCGTCGTCTTCTTGCCGCCAAGCGAGGCCTGCTGGGTGGAGCGCTTGGCGCCGCCGCCCGAGGGGGCCTGTTTGTTCAAAAGCGCGGCGATATCGTCAGCGTTAAAATCGCTTTCCTTCGAAGAAGCCGATTTCGCAGTCTCCTGCTTCTTCTCGCCGGGCTTCTTGTCGGAAGGTTTGTCGGTGGACTTCGCCTGATCGGGCTTGGTCTCGGCCGGTTTTTCCGCGGGCTTCTGCTCGGCAGGCTTGGTCTCGGCCTGCTTCGGCTCTTCCGGCTTCGGCGGCTCGGGACGGGAATTCGGACGCGGCACGTTCTGCGGTACGGGAATTTCGGCCGGTTCCTGCTGCGCGGGCGGCGGCTCTTCGGCCTTCGTTTCCTGCGGCGGCGGCTCCGTCTTCGGCTGCGGCGCGATCTCAGGCTTGGTCTGCGGCAAGGCGGCCATTTCCTGCGGCTTCGGAGCCGAGGTTTCTTCCTTGACGATTTCCTTCACCTCGTTCGCCTTGGTGTCTACGACGGGTTGCGGCTTTTCCTGCTTTGGCGGAGCGGCGGCGCTGATATTGTCGTTGGGCTTGGTGGTCGGCGTCGGCGGCGCGTCAAGATCGACCGTGTTGTTGCCGACATTCTGGGCGTTCTCGACGATATCCGGCCGCGTGGTCGGAACGGGGGCCGACTTTTCCGCTTTCGGCGCGTTCTTTTCGCCCTGCTGGATCTGGCTCAGCTCCTCGATGGGCACCAGTTCCACCGGCAGGGCCTCGGCCTGCGACACGTCAAGCGGCTCCGGCGAGCCCAGGGAAACGAGGGCGAAAGCCAGAAGCGACGCATGCACGATCGCGGATGTGGTAAGGCTGCCCTTCATTGCTTTACGTCAATTGTCCTGTTTCTGCTGGGTCACAAGGCCGATATTTTTGAAGCCGGCCGCCTGGATACGCGCCATCACATCGGCAACGACGCCGTAAGCGGCAACGGAATCCGCGCGCACGAAAATGCGTTCATTGTAGCCCGTCGTGGCGATTGCCTGCAGCTTGTCCGCCACTTCGGCCGCCTGAATTTCCGTTTCCTGCAAATGGATCTGGCCATTGGCGTTGACGGAAATGGTGATCGGCTGCGTGTCCGAGTTCAGCGCATTGGCGGATGTCTGCGGCAGATCGATCGGCACGCCGACCGTCATCATCGGTGCTGCCACCATGAAGATGATGAGCAGCACGAGCATGACGTCGACCAGCGGCGTCACGTTGATCTCGCTGATCGCGCCGCCCCTGCGTCGTCCGCCGCGCCCCCGGCGTCCACCGGAACCGCCGCCGCTGCCACCTGCTGACATACCCATATCATCTACTCCATTTTGCCTTGCGGCAAATTACTGCACAGCATGCGGCCGCTTACTGGGCGGCCTGCCGCGTCTGAAGTTTTTCATCGATCTGGCGCGACAGGATCGCGGAGAACTCGTCGGCGAAACCTTCCATGCGGGCGGAAAGCTTGTGCGCGTCGGCCGTGAACTTGTTGTAGGCGATAACCGCGGGAATAGCTGCGACAAGGCCGATGGCCGTTGCCAGAAGCGCTTCGGCGATACCCGGCGCCACGACCGCAAGGTTGGTGGACTTCGAACCGGCAATCGCCTGGAACGAGGTCATGATACCCACAACCGTACCGAAGAGACCGATGAAGGGACCGGCCGAACCGATGGTGGCGAGCGAACCGAGGCGCGCCTCGTATTGTTCGCTTTCACGCGCCATGGTCACGTCCATCGCCCGGTCGATGCGCATCTGCAGACCGATGGGCGAGCGTGCGCCGCGCTCGAAGGATTTTTTCCACTCGCGCATGGCGGAAACGAAAATCGCCGCAAGACCGCCATTCTGGCGTTCCGCCAGCGTCCGATAAAGCTCTTCGAGCGACTGGCCCGACCAGAAGACCTGTTCGAACTGGTCGAACTGGCGTCTTGCCTTGCCGAAGCTCACATATTTGTCAAAGACGATCGCCCACGTCCAGACCGAGGCGGCGATGAGTCCGATCATCACGAGCTTCACGATGAGGCCCGCCTGCATAAACAGTGCCCAGAGACTTACATCGTGCGTCGCCGCTGCCAAACCTGCCTGTTCCATAAATATCCAATCCCCGAATCCAAACGCCCGGTACGGGACCGGGCGATTCAAACGCGTGTTAACGCTCGAAGTCCTGCGGCAACAGCCGCCAACCCCTTAGCCATACCCCGATACTTGCCAGTAAGCCTTACTTGCCAATAAATTTGGTGAAAGGAAGGCGTGCGCCGCACAAATGCCAGTTGCTAAAGTAAGACACCATTATGGTTAAAGGAGTGTTACAGCGGGGCCACGCCGGACGGATTTACTGGATGGGACCGCCAATTACTTCAGGAATTTTTCCGCGACTGTCTCCGGAAGACGCCTCGGGCGACCATTGGCGTTGATGACGGCGATGATGACCTTGGCGGCGACCAGCAGTGTTTCACCGCGCCGGATTTCCTGATTGAGCACCATTTTCGCGCCGCCGGCCTTCTCGGTGATGGTCGTGATCGTCAAGACGTCATCCATCCGCGCCGGGCTTTTGAAATCGATCTCCATGCGATGCACGACAAAGACCAACCCTTCCTCATCGGCGGTTAGAAGCGCGCTCTGTTCGCAGCCGAGACAGCGCAGGTAGTCTGTACGGCCACGTTCGAGAAAATGCAGGTAACGCGCGTGATAAACGAGGCCGGAAAAATCCGTATCCTCGTAATAGACACGCTGCGTCAGGCGGTGGCCATGTTCGATAAGCTCACCCGAAAGCGAAACCACAAGCTCGCTCATACTATCTCCTTGGGAATTTCAACTGCATCGCGGCGTCCGTCACGGACAATAAGATGCTCATGCCGTTGCGGCAGCGCTTCGATACGCTCCGCGATGAAACGGGGCCTCAGATCGCTCTTCAGAAGCGCGGATGGCTGCGCGGGCAGCCAGCGGAACTCCACCTCGACGCGATCCAGCACCCGATGCACGATATCGCTTTCATGAAACGGCAGGGGCCGGCGAAGCGAAACGAGATAATAAAATCCGAGCTCATGCGCCGCAAAATCGTCGTAGGCGAAAAAATTCTCGGCCGACCAGAGAAGACGTTCGACCGAACAATCCCGGTCAAGCTCCTCGCCGATCTCGCGGATGATGGTTTCCTGCGAGCTCTCGCCGATTTCGGCACGCCCGCCGGGCAAGCCCCAGTAAGTGTCCTTCGTGCCGCGCTGGACGAGAACATGGCCGTTCTGAAAGATCAGCGCCGCCACGCGCATGCTGAAAAGCTGCGGTTTCCGGTCCAGCCGGATCATGTGGCGTTCAGGGGCAGAGGTCATTTATCGTCCAGATCGCCGTCATGCCAGACGAGGTGTCTCGTGGCCTTCGGCAGGTGCTCTATTTCGTCGGCGATGAAATAGGGCGGAATATCAAGCTCGGTCAATGCCTGACGGGTTGCGGCGACCCAGCGGAACTCCAGCTCGTTGTCGCCGTCCTGAACGCGGTGAATGATATCGGTCGGATGAAAGGCCAGCGTCTCCGGCAGGTCCATCAGGTAATAAAACCCGAGTTCGTGCCAGTCCTTGCCTTCGTAGTGGAAGAAATTTTCGACCGCCCAGAGAAGCCGCCCGATCTTGGCCTCGACGCCAAGCTCTTCTACCATTTCGCGCGCCAGCGTTTCTTCGGAGCGTTCGCCCATTTCGGCGCGGCCGCCCGGAAAGGTCCAGAATTTTTCATGCGACGCCCGGTGCACCAGCACATGGCCATCGCGAAACGCCAGTCCCGCCACCCGCATCTGGAAAATGCGCTTCGGCTTGAACTTGATGCGGATGCGGGTGTCCTGCTTGGTATCGTGTGTCATGTCGCTGACCTGCGGGCTGGAAACATCAAATCGGTTTCCGTCCACCCTAGCGCATCCATCTCATCTTTTCTCGCCTTTGCGTCATCTCCCACAATGAATTCATCCAGTTGCGGCGGCTTGATCGTGGTGCCGGACAACATCGCATGCGCCTGCCCGCGATGATGCGTCTGGTGCTGGAAGAGATGCGACAGAATATCGTCGCAACGATCATACTGGATACGCGCGCCGCGATGGATATTGACGCTAGCGGCAAGGCCGTCTTCATCGAGGCTGTCGACAAATGCGATCAGCACCTCGTCCAACTCCGTCTGGGCGACACGCAGATCCGCCATGGTGGCGAAAGGCTCTTCTTCAACAAAGGCTGCAAGGCCGAGCGTGCCGCCTTGCAGGGCATCGATATAAAAACGGTCCACGGTGTAGATGTGGTTCAGCGTCGCGCGCAGCGTTGGAAAGAAACTCACACGGGAGGCGACGAACGCTTCCTGCGAAAGCTGAAGACAGGCCTGATGCAGCCGAAAATTGGCCAGCCGGTTGTTGCGCGCGAGTTTGCGGAAGACCCGCAGCGGATCGTAAGACATGAAGGCTCCTCCATTGCCGCCGAAGGACGGCGTCGTTCAATCGACGCGCTCAAGCTCCGATCTGCTTTTCAGAACCCTGGCGCCGTCTTCCTGTTCGATCAGATAGGCAGGCTCCTGCCTGCTCGCTTTCCGCTTTATTCTGGAGCCGGCGATGGTGCGTTCGACATCATCCGTGAAAGTCTCGACGATTTTACCTTCACCGGTACCACTGCCCCAGTTCCATCGGACTTTCGTGCCCTTGCGATACACCGACATGATCATCTCCGTGCCAACGAAGATCAAATGCCGGCACGCCGGGCTTGTTCCCTCAATCCTCCTCCAGCGTCAGCCGGAACTGCGCTGCCTCAAGATCCTTGGGTGGCTGCATGCCCAGATGTTTCCAGGCCGTGCCGGTCAGAATACGGCCGCGCGGCGTGCGCTGGATGAAACCCTGCTGGATCATATAGGGCTCGATAATATCCTCGATGGCGTCGCGCGGCTCCGACAGGCCGGCGGCGATGGTTTCGATGCCAACCGGGCCTCCGCCGAAATTGACCGCGATCATGGTGAGATACCGCATGTCGAGCTGGTCGAGACCCATTTTGTCGACCAGAAGCCGGGTCAAGGCCTCATCGGCGATCTCGCGGGTAACGGCTTCCGCCCGCGCCACCTCGGCGAAATCGCGCACGCGGCGCAATAGCCGTCCAGCGATACGCGGCGTGCCGCGGGCACGCCTTGCCACCTCGCGCGCACCCTCGTCGGTCATGTTCAGCCCCATCAGCCGCGCGCCGCGTCGGACGATCAATTCCAGTTCGTCGACGGTGTAGAAAGCCAACCGGACGGGAATGCCGAAACGGTCGCGCAGCGGCGTCGTCAAAAGCCCAAGACGGGTCGTCGCGGCGACAAGGGTGAATTTGGAAAGATCGATCTTCACCGAACGTGCCGCCGGTCCTTCGCCGATGATGAGGTCGAGCTGGAAATCCTCCATTGCCGGATAGAGAATTTCTTCCACCGCCGGGTTGAGACGGTGGATTTCATCGATGAAGAGTACGTCGCGCTCCTCGAGATTGGTCAGAAGCGCGGCGAGATCGCCCGCCTTGGCGATGACGGGGCCGGAGGTGGATTTGAAGTTGACGCCAAGTTCCTTGGCCATGATCTGCGCCAGCGTGGTCTTGCCGAGACCGGGCGGGCCGACGAACAACACGTGATCCAGCGCTTCGCCACGGTTCTTGGCCGCCTCGATAAATACCTTGAGATTGGCGCGGGCCTCCGCCTGGCCGGTAAAATCGTCCAGCGACTGCGGGCGCAGGGTGGTGTCGATGTCCTCACCGCGCTTTTCGGGGGTGATAAGCCTTGCCGCATCACTCATGTCAGAAGTTCCATTCCGGGCAGCTTGCGAGCAGCCTTTTTGTCAAACGTATATGTCGCCACGCAGCCATTGACCCTGTTGCTTTCCGATACAATCGCGTCGGAAAAATCCGCATTTGTATTCCGGCATATGTCGATAGCATTGCCAATCGCCTCATAATCCGGAATTTCCAGTTCCCGCCGCTCAAGCATAAGCTGGAAAAACTCCAGAACGGCGCTTTTAGGATAACCGTAGAACTGGCCAAGTACCCACGCCGTCTCCAAAATCACAGCGAGACTTACAAGCAGGGTTTCTCCGTCCTCAAGCCGTGTAAGAAGACGCTTCACCGTTTCTTTTTGTTCGACATCGTCATCTACCACGATACGGAGCAGAATATTCGTGTCTATTCCGAAACGGCTGGTCATTCGTCTTCCGTCGTATCCGTAGAACGCTTGTACCGCGCAACAGCTCCCTCACCAATCGCATCATTCATCTGGTCGACGGTAAGCTTTTTGCCACTCGGGGGTTTACCGAGAATTCCGGCCAGATCGGCAAGAGATTTATTGCGAGGGACAACGATCATCTCCCCGTTACGAACCCAGGCGTAACATTTGTCGCCGGGCTTGATTTTCAATTGTTCGCGCACGTTCTTGGGAACTGTCATCTGCCCTTTGGAGGTGATTGTCACCTGAAAGCCCATGCTGCTGCCCTTTTCTTACTTTTCATCCATTGTAAGGAATTTAGCATCAAGCGTATCAACGCGAAAGCTCTTTCAGCCCGAGCCGGATCAGCTTGGCGCTGTCGCCGCCCTCCCCGCCGTTCTTCAGCGCGGCGGCAACCGCATTGGCGGCCTGGTCACGCGAATAGCCGAGATTGGTGAGCGCGGAGACGGCATCCGCTACCGGCGCGGACGCGACGCCTTCGCCAAGCTCCTGCTTGAGGCCGATCGAGGCGGAAGCCTCTCCGGCGAAGGCCGGCGCCTTGTTGCGAAGCTCGGTCACAAGACGCACCGCCACCTTCGGCCCGACGCCCGGCGCGCGTGAGATCATCGTTTTGTCCTGTAGCGCAATGGCATTGGCCAGTTCGGAGGGTGACAGCGTGGAAAGAACGGCCAAGGCCACTTTCGAGCCAACACCCTGCACGCTCTGCAAAAGGTTGAACCATTCCCGCTCCAGCGCCGAGAGAAAACCGAAAAGCTTTAGCTGGTCCTCACGCACATAGGTTTCGATGAACAGCACCACCGCCTCCCCCACGGAGCCGATTTTCGACAGCGTGCGCGCCGAACAATAGGCGACGTAACAGACGCCGTGCACATCCACCAGCACGTAATCCGCGCCGATTTCCTCGATGCTGCCTTTCAGTTTTCCGATCATGATGCCGCCCGCTGCAATGAGACTTTAAATATTCAACCGGCCGCCAGCAGTCGCCGCATCCTGTCACCGCCGCGATTATGGGCGTGGCAGATTGCGATGGCGAGCGCGTCCGCCGCATCGTTACCCTTGAATTCGGCCTTCGGCATCAGGATTTTCAGCATCATGTGAATTTGCTGCTTTTCGCCGTGCCCGACACCGATGACGGCCTTCTTCACCGCATTCGGCGCATATTCAAAAACCGGCAACCCTGCGCGCGCAGGAACCAGCATGGCGATGCCGCGCGCCTGGCCGAGTTTCAGGGTCGCAACCGCATCCTTGTTCACGAAAGTCTGCTCCACCGCCGCCTCGTCGGGCTGGTGGCTGTGCACAATATCCGCCAGCCCGTCATGCAGCTGGCAGAGCCGCGAGGCCAGATCCATATCACCGTCCGACGTCACCGTGCCGGAGGCGACAAACCGCAGACTGTTGCCGAGGGTGTCGATCACCCCCCAGCCGGTGCGCCTTAATCCGGGGTCAATGCCGATGATTCGAATCGTCTTTTGCATGAGGCACCTTATCTTTCCGGCTGCGACCCTGCCAGTGATAAGTGAACAAAACGACAACATTCATCAAATTTGCAGTGCAGCATTTACCTCTGCTTAAACCGCGTACCGCATTGTTCCCCCCACAAAATCAAAAAAGGGGAGCTGCGGACATGATGATCCGCAGCATAATATCTGAGCCATATCAGCCATCCGGTGGCGCCACATGCATGGCGCGGGAACTGATACGGCATTGGGGGCTGCATCGGCCATGCTGAACCGTTTTCATTCCATATCCACCAAAGTGCTGGCGATTTTTCTGGCGCTGATGGCGATCTCGACCGGGGCTCTGACACTTCTCGGTTATCAAAGCAGCAGCGGCGTTCTGGAAGAACAGGCGTCGAAATCCATGGAGAGCATTCTCGTCTTTCGCGGCGACATGCTCCAGGAGCGTCTTGAGCAACTGAAAACGCAGGCGGATTCCATCGCCAAGATCGAATCCCTGCAAATGGCTGTCGTTTCCATGCGCAGCGGCTGGGCGACCGTGCAGAAGAACTCGGGCGACGCGAAGGCGGAACTGCAGCGCGTCTTCGTCAAGGAAAACCCCTTCGGCGAAAAGGAAAAGCTGATCAAGCCGGAAAGCCCGAGCGGCTTTTATTATTCCACCCATGAAAAAACCCAGACGGATATTGGCGGTTATCTGCAGGGAACGCCGTTCAGCGACGTTCTCTTCATCGATCCCGCAGGCACGGTCTATTACTCTTACTTGAAAGGATCGGCTTTCGGGGAAACCGTCACCGGCGGCGTTTGGGCGGAAAGCGGCCTCGGCGCGGCCTTCGCACGCGGCGCCGGAAATGCCGAAAAGGCCGTGAGCGACGTGGCGCAGACCAGCTTCTCCGGCCTGCGCATCGATGCCGCCACGAAAGAGGCCGGCATTTATTTCGGCGTTCCAGTCGTCAAGTTCGGCGCTTTCAAGGGCATCGTCCTCTTCCGGGTCAAGGAAGAGGTCTTCAGCCAGATCCTCACGAAGGGTGTGACGGCCGGCAGTTCCGAACAGTCCGCAATCGTTTCCGCCGATGGCAAGGTTCTCGGCGTGGAGGGCAACAGGCTGGTCGGTCTCGATCCGGCAATCTATGGCTTCCACGGGCAGGCGCTGAATACAACGGGCATGACGATTGCCAAGATCGACCGTGCCGATGGCGAGGCCAATGCCTATGCCCGCCCCTTCTCCTTTGCCGGAGAAAAATATCTCGCGGTGGAAAGCATGCTGCGCAGCGAATTGAATGCGGGCTCGGTTTCGATTGCCGGCACGCTTGCCGTGATCGGCCTTTGCGTTCTGGCGGCCATGTGCGCGGCGACGGCCTTCTTTGCGCGACGCCTGTTCGCACCGCTGGAAAAGCTTGCGGGACTGACCGGCGAAGTGGCCGCAGGCCGTCTCGATGCGGAGATCGGCAATCAGGACCGGAAGGACGAGATCGGCCGCATGGCGCGGGCGCTTGGCAGTTTCCGCGAAAAGCTCATCCTGCAGCGGGAGATGGAAGAAACCGCTTCACGCACGCGGGAGGAAGCCGAAACGGCCCGCCGCGCGCATCTTGCGGAACGGGAGGCCGAGGCCGGCACCCTGCAGATGGTCGTGCATTCCCTGGATGAAGGTCTGGATCGGCTGGCGAACGGCAATCTCGCCTATCGTATCGAAACCATCTTCCCCGACGATCTCGAAAGCCTGCGCCATAACTTCAACACCGCACTTTCCCGGCTCAGCGAAACCATGCAGGCCATCGGCGGCAACTCCGCCGCCGTTCGTGGTGGTTCCGAGGAGATGCGGGTGGGAGCTGATCAGCTCGCCGAACGTACCGAGCGACAGGCAGCTTCCATCACCGAAACGGCAAGCGCCATCAAGGCGATCACCGAAGCCGTCCGCGACCAGATCCAACGCGCCGAACAGGCAACGCGGATCGCCCGCGATGCCAGCGCGGAGGCCACGGCATCCAGCCGCGTGATGGATCAGACCATCGCCGCCATGGAGGCGATCCAGACCTCGTCACGCCAGATCAACCAGATCATCGGCGTCATCGATGAAATCGCCTTCCAGACCAACCTTCTCGCCCTCAATGCCGGCGTGGAGGCAGCCCGTGCGGGCGAAGCAGGCAAGGGCTTTGCGGTGGTGGCGCAGGAGGTGCGCGAACTGGCGCAGCGTTCGGCAGCGGCCGCAAAGGAGATCACCAGCCTGCTGAAGCGCTCCACCGACGAGGTTTCCGCCGGCGTGGCGCTGGTGGAAAAAGCAGGCACGTCGCTTTCCGGCATCGACAAGCATGTGCAGACCATCAGCGCGCGCATCGAGGAAATCATGCACTCCACCCGCGAGGAAGCGCACACGCTCTCGGAAATCAACAGCACCGTCGCCAGCCTCGACACCATGACCCAGCAGAATGCCGCCATGGTGGAAGAAACGACGGCCGCCATTCACAATCTCGCCTCCGAAGCGGGTGAAATGGACGGCAGGCTTGGACAATTCACGCTGGCTTCCGACCGGGATGCAGCAGGTCATCGCGACGCCCGACAAATTCGGCGGGCAGGCTGAAAAAGCAAAGGGGCCTCTTCGGAGGCCCCAATTTTTTTGAACCATCCTTCAATTCTGCGCGACTTCACTGGTAAATCGGGACACGCGCCTTACATCCGCAGCAAAGATTTAAATTTCGCAGGAGCGTCGGATGATCCCCTTTTCCATTCTCGACCTTTCGCCCATCGGCGAAGGCGAGAGCGTCAGCGAGGCGCTTGAAAATTCCCGCCGAATGGCGATCAAAGCCGAAGAACACGGCTATAACCGTATCTGGCTGGCGGAGCACCACGGCATGCCGGGCATTGCCAGTGCGGCAACATCGCTCGTCATCGCCCATGTGGGCGCGGCCACGAAACATATCCGCGTCGGCTCCGGCGGCATCATGTTACCCAACCACTCCCCGCTCGTCATCGCCGAGCAGTTCGGCACGCTTGCGGCGCTGCTTCCCGGCCGTGTCGATCTCGGTCTTGGCCGTGCGCCCGGAACCGACATGCGCACGGCACGGGCGCTGCGCCGCAATCTCGATGCCGGCGCGGAAAACTTCCCGCACGATATCGTCGAACTCCAGCGTTACCTTGGTCCGCCGCAGCAGGATCAGGCTATTCTCGCCGTGCCCGGCATGAATTCGAATGTGCCGATCTGGCTGCTCGGCTCCAGCACCTATAGCGCGCATCTCGCCGCAGCCCTCGGCCTGCCCTATTCCTTCGCCTCGCATTTCGCGCCCGATATGCTGATGGAAGCGATCCATATCTATCGCGAGCGCTTCCAGCCCTCAGAAGTGCTGGACAAGCCCTATGTGATGGTGGGTGTGATGGGCGTCGGCGCCAAGACGGATGAGGAAGCGCAGCATCTCTTCACCTCGTCGCAGCAGCAATTCGTCAACCTGCGCCGCAACGTGCGTACGCAGTTTCCGAAGCCGGTGCACAGCATGGACGACTACTGGAACGAGATGGAACGTTTCTCGGTCGAACACACGCTTCGTTTCGCAGCCGTGGGCTCGCCTGAGACGATCCAGCGCCATCTCGACGGTTTCCTGGCGGAAACGCAGGCGGATGAGCTGATCGTTTCCATGCCGATCCATGACATCGAAAAGCGGCTGCGATCCGTGGAGATTTTTGCTGACGTGCGAACCTCCATAAAGAAGGCTGCCTAAACAAAAAAGCCCCGGAGCGGATCGCTGCCGGGGCTTTTTTTTGAAACATGAGACGTCAGGCGGAAAGCTTGGCGAGAATTTCTTCGGACACTTCGAAGTTGGAGTAGACGTTCTGCACGTCGTCATCGTCTTCGAGATTGTCGATGAGCTTCATCAGCGACTGTGCCTTTTCTTCATCCACCGGCACCGTGTTCTGCGGCTTCCAGATGGCCTTGACGCTTTCGGCTTCGCCCAGCACGCCTTCCAGCGCCTTGGAAACCTCGTTCATCGCTTCGAAACCGCAGATGATAGTGTGGCCGTCCTCGGAAGATTCAACGTCGTCGGCGCCGGCTTCGATCGCGGCTTCCATGACCTTGTCGGCATCGCCGACTTCGGCCTTGTAGGAGATTTCGCCAACCCGGTCGAAGGAGAAGGAGACCGAGCCGGTTTCGCCAAGAGCGCCGCCGGCCTTGGTGAAGATGGAGCGAACGTTGGAGGCAGTGCGGTTGCGGTTGTCCGTCAGGGCCTCGACGATGACGGCGACGCCGCCCGGGCCGTAACCCTCGTAACGGACTTCGTCATAGTTTTCGCCATCGGCGCCGGATGCCTTCTTGATCGCACGCTCGATATTGTCCTTCGGCATGGACTGTGCCTTGGCGTTCTGGATCGCCAGACGCAGGCGCGGGTTCATGTTCGGGTCGGGCATGCCCGTCTTTGCCGCAACGGTGATTTCGCGCGCAAGCTTGGAAAACATTTTGGACCGCACGGAGTCCTGCTTGCCCTTGCGGTGCATGATGTTCTTGAACTGTGAATGACCAGCCATGGAAAACCTGATTGTCGTAATTTGGAGATTGCGGGCCTTATAAGTGCGATAGCCGCGCCATTCAACCCCGCAAGCGCTTTCTCTTGCCGCAACAACGGAAGGAACCGATTTATCCGCTCTTCGTTCTGATCATGAACGCGGCGGAACAGGGCATTTTTCCTCCGTCGCAACATGAGACCCGAAGGAGAAAACATATGGTCAGCCTGACTGAAGCACGAGAGGCACCGGCCCGCCAGCTCTGGGACGAGATCAATTCCGTCCATGCCGGCATGCTCGGGCTGGAGGGACTGCACAACCATATGCAGCCCATGGCGCCTCATGCTGACCCCAAGACCAACACCATCTGGTTTTTCTCGAAAAAAGACACCGATCTGGTGAAATCGCTGAAATCCGGCTCCCGGGCGCATTTCTGCGTGGTGGGCAAGGACCATGACTACCACGCCTGCCTTTCAGGCATCCTCGAAGCGCGCGACGACAAAACCAAGATCGACGAATATTGGAACTCCGTCACCGCGGCCTGGTATGAACATGGCAAAAGCGACCCGCAACTGACGATGCTGGCGCTTCACGTCGATGATGCCGACATCTGGGCGTCGACCGACAGCACGCTGAAATTCGGCTGGGAAATCGCCAAGGCGAACATGTCGGATGACAAGACGCCTGACGTCGGTGTCCGCCAGCACCTCACCTTTGCCTGAGAAACGGCTCCCCCCGGCCTTCCTCGCCCGTCGCCATGCTACATGCCTTTTGGCACCAGTATCTGCGGCTGGCGGGGAAGGTTTCTCATCGAAACCCGGATCATCGGATCGGTCGCATAGGCAATGCGGAAACTTTCGCCGAACATCGTCAGAAACTGCTCCAGTGGCGGGCCGGTGCGGTGCATCGGCAGGATCAGCGCGGAGCGCAGGCGCTTGACCACCCGGCTCATGCTGTCGGCACCCATGGTCAGCCCGCCATCCACCGGCACCATCAGCACATCCAGACGGCCGATCTCGGCATAATGCGTATCCGTTAACTCATGATGCAGATGCCCGAGATGGCCGATGCACAGCCCGGCAACCTCGAAGATGAAGATGGAATTGCCGTTCTCCTGAAAGGATTCGTAGTCGCCCCAGCGGTTGCGGATGTCGGTTGCTACATTGCGGATATAGACATCGCCCACCAGAACCTTGTGCTCGGCCTTTTCTCCCGGCGTATCGCTCCAGCCATGCAGCACATATTGAATGGCCGGGTCCGGACTGAGGGTGAAATGCGTCGAATGCGCCCGGTTCATCGTCACCACCGTCGGCGTGACGGGCGGACGATAGACGCCGTTATAATCGGTGGCGATGGTCACACCGCCGGGGCTTTCGATCAGATAGGTGGAATGGCCGATGAAGCTGATCTTCACCTCTTCCTTTGCCGTCGCCTGCGCCAGCTGAACACCCGGCGGATTGAAGCTCGCGAACATGACGCCCGGAATGTTGTTGGCGATCGCCTGGCACTGGCTGACGGGAGGACGGCTCGCCGTCTGGGAGAAGGCCGCTCCAGAACAGGCGATCAGCCCCGATATTGCAAGCATTAGCACGCGCAGCATCATGCCACTCCCCTGAACTTGCGAAGCTGCGAGGATGGGACAGGTTTTGGCGAGCGTCCAGTTACAAGAGCAACGGAAGGCTCGCCCTCTCATCATTGTGAACGCTTCGGGGGAAGATTAAACCCAGAAGGACGGCAGGGTTTCCGAAAGCCGCGGCCCGATGCGCAGCGGCGCAATCTTTTCCGCCAGTCCGGTTCGGTCGGAAATCTCAACGCCGACACCGCAGATCGTCGCAGGTCCGCTGGCTGCCTCGAAACGGCCCTTCGGCATTTTGGAAATGAAGCGGTTGATCGGCTCTTCCTTCTCCATGCCAAGCGAGCTGTCATAATCGCCGCACATGCCGGCATCCGACATGTAAGCGGTTCCGCCATTCAATATCTGGGCATCGGCGGTCGGAACATGGGTGTGGGTACCGACAACGAAACTAGCGCGCCCATCGACGAAATGGCCGAAACACTGTTTTTCGCTGGTCGCTTCCGCGTGGAAATCGAAAATAATGGCGTCGGCCTGTTCCTTCAGCGGGCAGGCGGCAAGAATGTTTTCCGCCGACTTGAAGGGATCGTCCAGTTCCGGATGCATGAAGACCCGGCCCATGATGTTGGCAACCAGTATGCGCGCGCCGTTGCGGGCATAAAAAATACCCGAACCTTTGCCCGGCGTACCGTCAGGATAGTTGGCGGGCCGGAGAAACTGGTCGTGGCGCTCACAGAAGGAAACCGCTTCCTTCTGGTCCCAGACATGGTTACCGGTCGTTACCACATCGGCGCCGGCATTTATGGTCTCGAGATAGATATCCTCGGTGATCCCAAAACCGCCGGCAGCGTTTTCACCGTTGACGATGACGAAATCCAGCTTCAGATCGGAAATCAATCCCGGCAACCGCTCCCAGACAGCCGTGCGTCCGGTCTTGCCAACCATATCTCCGAGAAAAAGAAGCCTCATTCACCCGCCCCGATCTTGCGCATGTTTCTATATTTCGTCCCCTCTAGTGCATTTCCAGGAAAAGTGGAACCCGGTTTCCCGTCCGGAAATGCGACGAAACAAAGAGTTAGAGGGTCTTCGCCATTCAAGGAAAAGTGGAGACCCTCTAACCGGCAATCCATCTTTTAAAAAGTGCTAAAGCGCCTTTTGCCCACTATCGGAGATCGACAATGGGACGGAAAACCAGCGCAGGCCGCTTTCCGTCAGAATGGCGTGAAGCGAGACGTCATGCGGCTCCGCCGGTACGGACGGCACTTCCTGACAATCGAAGGCGACGCCGATGAGCACAGGCTGACGACCCCTGGCGTGCAATCGCGCAATGGCGCGGTCATAATGGCCCGCGCCATAACCGACCCGCTGACCTTTGCCATCGAAGACGGAGAGAGGTACGAGCAGAATATCCGGATCGAGAACCTCCGCATCCTCACCCGGGCCGGTCGTACCGAAGCCGGTCTTTACCAGCAGCGTATCCGTTTCAAAGGCGCGGAAGACGATGGTTTCACGATCCAGCACAACGGGCAGGACGAGGCGCCCGCCCCTTGTCCGCAACGCTTCCATCAGCGGCCGGGTATCGGCCTCGGAGCGGATCGGCATGAAGCCGGAAATTACGGTGCCCGGTGCAAAGGGGATATCGGAGGCGCCATGGGCCCTTATGGACTGGCTCTTCTGCTGGCGCTCCGCCAGCGTCAGCGCATCGCGCGCGGCGAGCCTTTCGCCGCGCAGCCTTGCTTTTTCGGCAACGTCACCGGGCATCAGGCGGCCCGGCTCACGAGAACCTTGTCGATGCGGTGGCCATCGAGATCGATGACCTCGAAACGCCAGCCATTGCGGGTGACGTGTTCGCCCAGTTCCGGCAGGCGGCGGAACTCGTCCAGAACCAGACCGGCAACGGTCTCGAACTCGGCATCCTCGTCAATCTGGAAACCCATGCGATAAGCGAACTCATCGGCGGGCATCCAGCCGGCGACGAGGAACGAACCGTCCTCGCGCTCGACCATCGCCGGCTCCTCGTCATTATCTTCCTGGAACGCGCCGGTAATGGCTTCCAGAACGTCGCCGGAGCTGACGATACCTTCGAAATGGCCGTATTCGTCATAGACCAGCACCATATGCACGGTGGAACGGCGCAGCGACTGGATGACGTCCACCGCGCTCGTCAGATCCGATACGACCGGAACTTCCCGCAGAAGCTCGCGAATGTTGAGTTCCTTGCCGGACGCGAGCGCATCGAAGGCATCCTTGGCGAAAAGCACACCGAGAATTTCATCCGAAGCACCGTTGCGCACCGGCAGGCGCGAACGCTGCGTCTGGCGAAGCTGCTCGCGGATTTCTTCGGCGCTGTCTTCGATATCGACCACTTCCACATCGCGACGCGGCGTCATCAGGCCGCGCGCATTGCGGTCGGCAAGACGCATGACGCTGGTGATCATCGCCGATTCCTCGGTCTCGATCACACCGGCGCTGTGAGCTTCGGCCAGAACCGTGCGGATTTCATCGTCGGTGACCGAAGCGTTGGATTCACCGCTATGGCCGAGAAGCGCCAGAACGGCCTTGCCCGACCGGTCGAGCAGCCACACCAGCGGCGCGCCGACCTTGGACAGCAGCATCATGGTGGGGGCGACGCGGGCGGCGACCTTTTCGGGATCGCGCAGCGCAATCTGCTTGGGCACCAGTTCCCCGACGATCAGCGACAGATAGGTGATGGCGACGACCACCGAGCCGACACCGAGCGCATCGGCGGCACGGTCGGGAACGCCCTGCTCCAGAAGCCACGCCGTGAAGCGGGCGCCGAGCGTGGCGCCGGAAAAAGCGCCGGAAAGAACGCCGACCAGCGTGATGCCGATCTGCACCGTGGAAAGAAAGCGTCCGGGATTTTCGGAAAGGCTGAGCGCCATTGTGGCGCCCTTGCTGCCTTGTGTGGCAAGCACTTTGAGCCTCGCCGGTCTGGAGGAGACAACGGCAAGCTCGGACATGGCAAGCACACCGTTCAATACGGTGAGCAGGACCACGATCATAATTTCAGTAAACAAGTTTAGCTCTTTGGGCTGTTGAACGGCACGTCGCGGTTTTGACCGCAGCGCCCTTTTTTAAAGGGCATGACAGACATACCAATCCGGATAATAGGGAATTGTTCCGCCATTGCAATGACGGCAATATAAAAAAGCCGCGTCCGGCAGTTATGAAAAATGACTGTCGAATATATCAAGGATACAGGGAAGCCCCGGAGGTTGATCCGATACTTCAAGCGCGATCCACGGCGACCGATGGAGATTTACGATCCTGGGTGCCTACAAAAGTAGGTGGGCACCGTGTGTCCAGCCCCACGGGACTGGCCAGGGACAGCTCCCTTTGGATCGAGTATGGCCCCAGGGATTGTGGTTCCTGTCGGGAAGCGCAGAACGCATAGAAGATATAGGACGGATCGGAGAAAACCGCCAGAGGGCAGCGCGCGAAATTTTGCCGCCTCAGAACCGTTCAGGCCATCAATGCGCGGCGGGCTTCGGCCGCGCGAGCAGTTTTTCGGTAATCCCGTTCAGGCGGTCGGCCAGATCGCCGATAGCGAGCGCCACCATCTCGTCTGATTTCGCCCGGTGCTCGGCCATGCCGTCGCGGTTGCGGGAAAGGGAGGCGACCTCTCCTTCCAGCTTCTCGATCTTGCGATTGAGTTCGGAAAGCTCGTCCATCACCATGATGCCCGCCATGACGGTCAGGCGAAGATCGCCGATTTCGCCGAACTGGCTCTTGAGGTGCCCGACATAACGGTCGAACCTCGTTGCGAGATCGGTCAGATGGTCTTCCTGCCCCGCCTCGCACGCCATGCGATAGGCCTTGCCGTCGATCATAACTGTGACTTGCGCCATGAGCCCGCTCCTATCGATCCAGCACCGCGCGGATCGTCTCCATCGCCGTCACCAGCCGGCGGGAAACCTCGCGATTGACTTCTTCAAGACGATTGGCGCGAAACTCCGCCTGATCCAGCTCATGCGCGAGCCTGGCGCGGTCGACATGGACCCGCTTGACCTCGTTATCGATCTCACCCGTCTCCCTTTGCCGCTCGATACGCATATCGATGGCATTTTCGAGATTTGTGATGGCAGCATTCAGCTCCGTCAGCGCAGATTGTACGGTCTTGTCAGCCGACATCGTTTTTTCCAACTCGCACGCCACCGGCCGAATCGTCCGGTTTCAGGCCTTTTCAACAATCACGAGGTTATTACCCGATTTACCATCCCGTCAATCAAACCAGTGCATTGAGACGTTTTGCTCTGTGGATGAACGAAGAGGCGGCAGCGCCTATCGCACGGATTTTGTCAGGATGCCCGATTTTCTAAACGATTTTTTCTCCCTCAGCGAACCGCAAACGCCCGTGGATTTATTGACTTGCCGGCCTCACCTGCTATGGATCAACCCGCTTTTTGGATAGTTGCGTAAAACTATCTCCTTTCACCCGGAAACAGACGGAAAAGCCATGATTTCTCGCGACAAACACAACCGGATGGCAAATGCGATCCGATTTCTTGCCATGGATGCAGTGGAGAAGGCCAATTCCGGCCATCCCGGTCTGCCGATGGGCGCCGCTGATGTCGCCACCGTTCTCTTCACCCGTTACCTGAAATTCGATCCCAAGGCGCCGCTCTGGGCGGATCGCGACCGCTTCGTGCTGTCGGCAGGTCATGGCTCGATGCTTCTTTACTCGCTGCTCTATCTGACGGGCTACGAGGACATGACGATCGACGAGATCAAGCGCTTCCGTCAGTTCGGTTCCAAGACCGCCGGCCACCCCGAATATGGCCACGCGACCGGCATCGAAACGACGACCGGCCCGCTCGGCCAGGGCATCGCCAACGCCGTCGGCATGGCGATTGCCGAGCGCAAGCTCGAAGAAGAATTCGGCTCCGACCTGCAGAGCCACTTCACCTACGTCCTTTGCGGCGACGGCTGCCTCATGGAAGGCATCAGCCACGAAGCCATCGCGCTTGCCGGCCACCTGAAGCTCAACAAGCTCGTTCTGTTCTGGGATGACAACAACATCACCATCGACGGCGAAGTCGGCCTCTCCGACAGCACCGACCAGATCGCCCGCTTCCAGGCCGTTCACTGGAACACCATCCGCGTCGACGGCCACGATCCGGACGCGATTGCCGCCGCCATCGAAGCCGCGCAGAAATCCGACCGCCCGACCTTCATCGCCTGCAAGACCGTGATCGGCTTCGGCGCGCCCAACAAGCAGGGCACCCACAAGGTTCACGGCAACCCGCTCGGCGCCGAAGAAATCGCCGCCACCCGCAAGCACCTGAACTGGGAAGCCGAAGCCTTCGTCGTTCCGGAAGACGTGCTGGATGCATGGCGTCTCGCCGGCCTGCGCTCCACCAAGACCCGCCAGGATTGGGAAGCCCGCCTTGAAGCCGCTGAAGCCGGCAAGAAGGCCGAATTCAAGCGCCGCTTCGCCGGCGACCTGCCCGGCAACTTCAACAGCGCCATCGATGCCTTCAAGAAGAAGATCATCGAGAACAACCCGACGGTCGCCACCCGCAAAGCTTCGGAAGATTCGCTCGAAGTCATCAACGGCGTCCTGCCGGAAATGATCGGCGGTTCGGCTGACCTGACGCCGTCCAACAACACCAAGACCAGCCAGATGAAGTCCATCACGCCGACGGACTTTTCCGGCCGTTACCTGCATTACGGCATCCGCGAGCACGGCATGGCGGCGGCGATGAACGGCATCGCGCTGCATGGCGGTCTCATTCCCTATGCCGGCGGCTTCCTGATCTTCTCGGACTATTGCCGTCCGTCGATCCGCCTTGCCGCACTCATGGGCATCCGTGTCGTCCACGTTCTGACGCATGATTCCATCGGCGTCGGCGAAGACGGCCCGACCCACCAGCCGGTGGAGCAGATCGCAGCCCTGCGCGCCATTCCGAACCTGCTCGTCTTCCGCCCGGCGGATGAAACCGAGACGGCGGAATGCTGGCAGCTGGCTCTCGAGCAGAAGCATCGTCCTTCCGCGCTGGCGCTTACCCGCCAGAACCTTGCGCCCTCGCGCAAGGAGTATGAAGAGAAGAACCTGTCTGCTTACGGCGCTTACGAACTCGTCTCCGCCAGCGACGCCAAGGTTTCGATCTTCGCATCCGGTTCGGAAGTCGAAGTGGCGCTGAAGGCCGCCGCAACGTTGAAGGACAACGGCGTTTCCGTCCGTGTCGTTTCCGTTCCCTGCTTCGAGCTTTTCAAGGAACAGCCGGAAACCTATCGCAACGCCATCATCGGCAAGGCTCCGGTGAAGATCGCGGTCGAAGCCGCCATCCGCCAGGGCTGGGATTATTTCATCGGCTCCGACGGCGCATTCGTCGGCATGCACTCCTTTGGAGCGTCCGCGCCGGCGAAGGATCTCTTCAAGCACTTCGGCATCACGGCGGAAGCCGTCGTCGCCGCAGTCGAGGCAAAACTTGCGTGAGGGCTTCCCAGGCCCTCACCATTCAGCAAAGACCACGCCCATTCTTGTTCGGGAGACTGTAAATGACTGTAAAAGTTGCCATTAACGGCTTCGGCCGCATCGGCCGCAACGTCCTGCGCGCCATCGTCGAATCCGGCCGCACCGATATCGAAGTCGTTGCCATCAACGACCTCGGCCCGGTGGAGACCAACGCCCACCTGCTGCGTTACGATTCGATCCACGGCAAGTTCCCGGCCGATGTGAAGGTAGAAGGCGACACGATCATCGTGGGCGGCGGCAAGCCGATCAAGGTTACGGCCGTTCGCGATCCGGCAACGCTGCCGCACAAGGAACTCGGCGTCGACATCGCGCTGGAATGCACGGGCATCTTCACCGCCCGCGACAAGGCTGCCGCTCACCTGACGGCCGGCGCAAAGCGCGTCATCGTTTCGGCTCCGGCTGACGGCGCAGACCTGACGGTCGTTTTCGGCGTCAACGACGACCAGCTGACGAAGGACCATCTGGTCATTTCCAACGCGTCCTGCACCACCAACTGCCTCGTGCCGGTCGTGAAGGTTCTCGATGACGTCGTTGGCATCGACCATGGCTTCATGACGACGATCCACTCCTACACCGGCGACCAGCCGACGCTGGACACCATGCACAAGGACCTGTACCGCGCCCGCGCCGCAGCCCTGTCCATGATCCCGACCTCGACGGGCGCTGCCAAGGCCGTTGGCCTCGTTCTGCCGCACCTCAAGGGCAAGCTGGACGGCACGTCGATCCGCGTTCCGACCCCGAACGTTTCGGTCGTGGACTTCAAGTTCATTGCCAAGCGCGCCACCACGGTTGAGGAAATCAACGAAGCGATCAAGTCTGCCGCCAATGGCAAGCTGAAGGGCATCCTCGGCTACACAGACGAGCCGCTGGTTTCCCGCGATTTCAACCACGACAGCCATTCGTCGATCTTCGCCAACGACCAGACCAAGGTCATGGAAGGCAATTTCGTGCGCGTCCTGTCCTGGTACGACAACGAGTGGGGCTTCTCCAACCGCATGTCGGACACGGCCGTCGCCTTCGCGAAGACCATCTAAGCAGGCATCGCTTCCATAAAAAACCGGCAGGAGCAATCCTGCCGGTTTTTGTTTGCCTGAAAAATGCCGGCGGAATGAGGAATCCCACCCCCGGCGTCGATCCCGAAGCAAGGCGGGGCGCTTCAGATCGAAAACCGGCACCGGCCAATCGACGATGCAGGTCGTCCCTCACCCAGCCGGAAGAGGCGCGCGCATTCGTCATTTTCTATTGTTGATAATGACCGGACCAGAATTGCCGGCACTGCTCCAGATCGTATCGAAGGTCTGTTGCCTCAATTCGCTTTGCTGCATGGAGAGTTTCATCATGCAGTCGGCGAAATCCCGCGAGCCTTCGTAGTAGCCGAAGACGCGACAGCGCTCTCGTTGCGCGGCCATGTTTTCTGCCGTCTGCTCCGTACTCGAGCAACCCGAAACCATCGGGCCGGCCGCCAGCAGCATCGTAAAGGTAAATATCCGTTTCATCCGATCGCTCCGATAATGGGTAAAAGCAATTCGGAGGCGAGAACTAACGCGGCTGCATTGTCTCTATGTTACGCTCAAACACCGGCGGGTGAATTGTCGGTGCAGGGTGTGCGCCGCTTCTCCAGGCCTTGCATGTTTTCCCTGCACGCCGAAAAAATTCCCATTTCCTGCCTTTGTCTGGTCCACTTTGGGACGGACAAGGGGGATAACGGTCGTGCGCAATGTACTTCGGCCCTGCCGTATCATTCGATACACCCCGCCTTGCGTCGCCTTTCAACGCCACCCGAAACAGCGCTGACAGACCGCAACCCGTGGCGCATTGACTGCAGACGCGCAGAGCATTCATTGCGCCACGGGTTGCGGTCTATCAACGCGGTTTGAATGAGGCGGTGGACGTGGAATCATTTTATCTTCTGTTGCTGGTCGCAACCGTTCTCGTTCTCGTCGCCGCCTTTTCGAGCCTTATCGCCTTCCGCTTCGGCGCACCGCTGCTGCTGCTTTTCCTGATGATCGGCCTTGGGGCCGGTGTGGACGGCCTCGGCATCGAATTCACCAACAATCCGCTGGCCTATATGCTCGGCTCGCTGGTGCTTGCCGTCATCCTGTTCGATTCCGGGTTCGGCACATCCATCCAGTCCTTCCGGCTTTCGGCGGCACCCGCCGTCGCTCTCGCCACAGTCGGCGTCATCCTCACATCCGTCTTTTTTGCCGGCGCGGCCGCCCTGCTGCTCGGGCTTTCCTGGCTGGAAGGCCTGCTGCTCGGCGCCATCGTCGCTTCCACCGATGCGGCGGCCGTGTTCTTCCTGCTGCGCATCGGCGGTATCCACATCCGCGATCAGGTGCGTTCGACGCTGGAAGTCGAATCCGGCACCAACGATCCGATGGCGATCTTCCTCACCATCGCCCTGGTCGAAATCATCGCCAAGGGCCAGGGGCTGGCCGGCATCGATAGCGGCTTTCTGCTGCTTTTCATTGAGCAGATGGGCCTTGGCGTGATTTTCGGCCTGCTCGGCGGCGTCATGATCGCCACCGTCGTCAACCGTTTCGCCGCTGACCGGGGGCTTGCGCCCATCTTCGTGCTGGCGCTGGCGCTGCTCGTCTTTTCCTTCACCGGCACAATTGGCGGCAGCGGTTTTCTGGCGGTCTATGTGGCTGGCATCGTTGCCGGCAACCGCCGGATCTTCGCCAAGGAAACCATCCGCCGTTTCCATGAGGGGCTGACCTGGCTTGCACAGATCATCATGTTCCTGATGCTCGGCCTGCTCGCCACCCCGTCGCAATTTCCGGCAATCGCCATTCCGGCCGTGCTGCTCGCGCTGTTCCTGATCTTCGTCGCCCGCCCGCTTGCGGTGTGGCTGAGCCTCATGCCCTTCAACTATACCCAGCAGGAAACCTCCTTCGTGGCATGGGTGGGCCTGCGCGGCGCGGTTTCCATCCTGCTCGCCATCATGCCCATTCTCGGCGGCCTTGACGATGCGCAGGTCTATTTCAACGCCGCCTTCATCATCGTGCTGGTGTCGCTGCTGGTACAGGGCTGGACCATCAAGCCGGTGGCGACAAGGCTCGGGCTGATCGTGCCGCCGCGCATGGGTGAGGTGGACAAGCTTGAGGTGGACCTTCCCGGCACCGCCAATCATGAGCTGATCTCCTACCGGGTCGCCAAGGGTAGCGCCATCATGCAGGGCGAGCGTATTCCGCGCTGGGCCATGCCTTCGCTGGTGGTGCGCGACGGCAAATCGATCCGCTACCAATATGCCGGGCGGCTGCGCGAGAACGATCTTGTCTACCTCTTCATCGCCCCAGGCTATTCACGCCTGATCGACCGGCTGTTCGCCAGCGCCCTACCGGTTGCCGATGACGACGCCGATTTCTTCGGCACCTTCGCGATCTCGCCCACCCGCCCGGCGAAGGAACTGGACGCAGCCTATGGTCCCGGCCTGCTTTCACCAGCCGAACAGGCGATGAGCGTCGCGGAACTCATCGAAGCGCGCCTTGCCGGAAAGGCCGATTATGCCGACCGCGTGCGCCTCGGCTCCATCGTGCTGATCGTTCGCACACTGGACGAACACGAGGCGATAACCGGTGTGGGCATCTCCCTAGAACCGGTGGAACCGGCGACCAGCCTGCCGATCTTCATCAGCTTTTCGGAAATCCTCAATCGTGTGCGCAACCATCTGGCAGAGAAGCGCCAGCCACGCTCCGCCAGCGTTGAAGAAAGCGCCCCCGCCGCTGCGAATACAGTGAGAGAAAATGAGGCCTGACCGGCTTGCGTCGTCAATCAGGCATAGTATGGTCCGTGCCGAACTCGCAACAAATCAGGATCGACCTATGCCCGCTTTCAAGACCCTCGACGACCTCAACGACATTGCCGGAAAGCGCGTTCTCGTCCGCGTTGATCTCAACGTGCCGGTCGCAGATGGCAAGGTGACGGACGCAACCCGTATCGAACGCGTTGCGCCGACCATTCTGGAACTGTCCTCCAAGGGCGCGAAAGTCATTCTGCTTGCCCATTTCGGCCGTCCGAAGGGCGAACCGGTGGCCGACATGTCGCTTTCCCAGATCGTACCCGCCGTCGAGGAAGTATTGGATCACGCCGTTTCCTTCGCGACCGACTGCATCGGCGCACCGGCGGCGGATGCCGTCGCGAAACTGAACGATGGCGATATCCTGCTTCTGGAAAATACCCGTTTCCACAAGGGCGAAGAAAAGAACGATCCCGCCTTCGTCGAAGCTTTGGCAGCGAATGGCGACATCTACGTGAACGACGCCTTCTCCGCCGCCCACCGCGCCCATGCCTCCACCGAGGGCCTTGCACGCCACCTGCCCGCCTATGCCGGCCGCACCATGCAGGCCGAGCTTGAGGCCCTGGAAAAGGGCCTCGGCCAGCCAGTCCGTCCGGTCGTCGCCATCGTCGGTGGCGCCAAGGTTTCAAGCAAGATCGATCTGCTGATGAACCTCGTCAAGAAGGTCGACGCCCTCGTCATCGGCGGCGGCATGGCCAACACCTTCCTCGCCGCCCGCGGTGCGCAGGTCGGCAAATCGCTTTGCGAGCATGATCTCGCCGAGACCGCAAAGCAGATCATGATCGAGGCAGCGACATCCGGCTGCGCCATCGTTCTGCCGGAGGACGGCGTTGTCGCCCGCGAATTCAAGGCCGGTGCGGCCAATGAAATCGTCGACATCAACGCCATTCCCGCTGATGCCATGGTTCTCGATGTCGGACCAAAATCGGTTGAAAGCATCAAGGCCTGGATTTCCCGCGCCGAAACGCTGGTCTGGAACGGCCCGCTCGGCGCCTTCGAAATCGAGCCCTTCGACGCGGCGACCGTTGCCGCTGCAAAACACGCGGCGGAATGCACCAAGGCCGGCAAGCTCGTCTCCGTCGCCGGCGGCGGCGATACCGTAGCTGCGCTCAACCATGCCGGTGTTTCCGAGGATTTCTCCTATGTTTCGACGGCCGGCGGCGCCTTCCTCGAATGGATGGAAGGCAAGGAATTGCCGGGCGTTGCCATCCTGACCGCCGCCAAGTAAACTCACCCTACTTGCCTGACACAAGGCCGGACAAGCCATGCTTGTCCGGCCTTGCTTTTTGGTAAGCGGCACCGGGAGGAAAAGTTTCAAACGATTGAAATCATTTCAATCGTTTCAATGAGTTAGCGTGCCATTTCCCTGCCCTGGAACTTCTGTTATCGGAAATTTATTGTGCCTTGGGAGAATAGCAAATGACCGAACGTCTCGAAGAAATCGCAATCAAAATGGTCGCCGACGGCAAGGGCCTGCTCGCCGCCGACGAATCCACGGGAACGATCAAAAAGCGTTTCGACAGCATCAATCTGGAGTCCACCGAGACCGCCCGCCGCGATTATCGCGAGATGCTGTTCCGTTCCGACGACGCCATGAAGAAATACATCTCCGGCGTCATCCTTTATGAAGAGACCCTGTTCCAGAGGGCCGCCGACGGCACGCCTTTCGTGGATATCATCAAGGCGGCCGGCAGCCTGCCAGGCATCAAGGTGGATATCGGCGCCAAGCCCATGGCTTTCCATCCGCATGAATTCATCACCGAAGGCCTGGACGGCCTTTACGAGCGCCTTCGCAAGTATCATGAAGCCGGCGCCCGTTTCGCCAAATGGCGCGGCGTCATCACCATCGGTGAGCAGCGTCCGAGCTGGGGTTCTATCAAGGCAAACTCCCAGTCGCTCGCCCGTTACGCCGCTCTCTGCCAGCAGGCGGATATCGTGCCGATCGTGGAGCCGGAAGTGCTGATGGACGGCGAGCCGGGCACGCATGACATCGACCGCTGTGCGGAAGTCACGCAATGGGTTCTCCAGACCGTCTTCGCGGATCTGTTCGATGCCCGTGTGAATCTTGAAGGCATGATCCTCAAGCCGAACATGATCATCGACGGCAAGAAGGCCCGCAAGGCTTCCGTCGAGGAAGTGGCGGAAAAGACCGTGAAGGTTCTGAAGGCAACCGTGCCTTCTGCCGTTCCGGGCATCGCCTTCCTTTCCGGCGGCCAGTCCTCCGAAGAGGCGACCGCCCATCTCTCCGCCATGAATGCCGGCTACGACCTGCCCTGGTCTTTGACCTATTCCTACGGCCGCGCGCTTCAGGATACGGCCCTCAAGACATGGGGCGGCAAGCAGGAAAACGTCGCCGCCGGCCAGCGCGCCTTTACGCACCGCGCCGCGATGAACAGCCTCGCCGCCAAGGGCAACTGGAAGCAGGAACTCGAAAAGGCAGCCTGAGGCTGACAGAGAACATCAGATAAACAGCAGCCGCCCCAACGGGCGGCTGCTGCGTTTGATAAGGCAAGATCATCCGTATTCCGTCACCCGGACCCAATCGTCTTTCATTTTACCCGACTGATAATTCTCAACCGTTTTGATTGTGCATCGCTACCTGCGTGGAAGCATGCCCACCATGGGCAGCCTTATCCGCTCAAGTCGTGCGACCTGACGACTCATGACCGTCATTGCCCCAATAGGCAGCAGATACGCTCCCCGACTTCTCCAGCGCGTAACGCCAGACCATCCGGCTCGCCCGGCATCACAAGCGCTGTCGTCTCGACGGGCTCCGAAAAGCCCTGGAAATTGCTGCGCGCTCGTTACATCACAGATAAATTTCAGTCAATTGTAGTATGATCCACTATGTGGACCTATAAACATGCTATGAAAACCGCGCAATACTGCATTTATACAGTTGATTTCGGCACTTATCCTGTGTATCCCGAATGCATAGTTTCTTAACGGTCCATATTGTGGAGGCAATATACCGCTAGTTTCAGGCTTTTGGAGGGGTCTGGCCGGTCTGGCAATGACAGATATATCCTGATGCGTCGGTCATGATATTGGCCTGGACGCGGATAACTCTCTTTGTCTGCCGCAGTCCGTTGCGAAGGTTGTTCTGTGGGAGAGGAGGCCCCGATGACCATGACCGCAAACGCGAATGACGACGTATTTGTACTCGATGGAGAGCTTTTGCATACCGGGCCGGTAACGGGCTCCTGGTTCATGCGACCCATCGAGGCTGTGGCGGCGGTGCTGCTGGCGGTGATGATCGGCCTGCTTCTGCTGGGTGTGACATCGCGCTATGCCCTGCATTTGCCAATCGTCTGGATCGATGAAACGGCGTCGTTGAGCTTCCTGTGGTTTGCCATGCTGGGTGCGGCAATTGCCATCGACCGCAGCGAACACCTGCGCCTGACGCTGTTTCTCAACATGTTTCCGCAGCGCATTCTGGGCTATGTCAATTCGCTCGCTTTGGTGCTGGTGGCGACATTTCTTGCGGCGATTATCAAGCCGGCGATAGAATATGCCATCGAGGAATGGGTCGTCACCTCGGCAGCGCTGAATATTCCAATGTCCTTCCGCGCCGCGGCATTGCCGGTTGGCGCCTGTCTGATGCTGCTGCTGGTCCTCAACAATCTCTTCCGCAGGGAAAATCTGCGGCACATCATCGCAGCCGTTGTCACCGTCGCGGTCGCCTCCGGCCTGCTCTATCTGGCATCGCCGACGCTCGAAACTTTCGGCAATTTCAATCTGGCGATCTTCCTCGGCCTGTTCGTGGCGGTGTTTCTGGTGCTGGGCGTACCGATCGCCTTCTGCTTCGGCCTTGGAACCCTCGCCTACCTGACCTTTACCACCTGGGTTCCGACCATCGTGATGATCGGGCGCATTGACGAGGGCATGTCAGGCATCATTCTGCTCTCGGTTCCGGTTTTCGTGCTGCTGGGCTGTGTGCTCGATGCCACCGGCATGGGCAAGGCGATTGTCGAACTGCTATCCTCCATGTTCGGCCATATTCGCGCCGGCATGTCCTATGTGCTGCTCGGCTCGCTGTTTCTGGTCTCGGGCATTTCCGGCTCCAAGGTTTCGGATATGGCGACAGTTGCACCGGCGCTGTTTCCGGAAATGAAGCGCCGTGGCCACAAGCCCAAGGAAATGATTGCGCTGCTCGCCACCGGCGCCGCCATGGCCGATACGGTTCCGCCCTCCATCGTGCTGATCGTTCTCGGTTCGGCGGCGGGCGTGTCGATTGCCGGCCTGTTCACTTCCGGCTTCATGATCGCCATGGTGCTGCTTCTGGTGCTGGCCGTTCTGGCCCGCTGGAAGGCGCGGCATGAAAACATGGAAGGCGCAAAACGCACCCCGTGGCCGTTGGTCGGCAAGGCGGCGCTGATTGCAGCACCTGCACTGGTTCTGCCCTTCCTCATCCGCAGCCTGGTCGGCGGCGGCGTGGCGACGGCGACCGAGGTTTCCACCATTGCCGTGCTCTATGCGATGATTATCGGTGCGGTGCTTTATGGCGGCATCAGCCTCAAAAAGCTCTATTCCATGCTGGTGGAGACGGCAGCCCTTTCCGGGGCGATCCTGCTGATCCTCGGCTGCGCCTCGGCCATGGCCTGGGGGTTGACGCAGAGCGGCTTTGCTTTCCAGTTGACCGCGATGATCACCGATCTGCCGGGCGGATGGATGACCTATATGGTCGTGTCGATCCTGATTTTCATGATCCTCGGCTGCGTGCTGGAAGGCCTGCCGGCAATCGTATTGCTCGCACCGATCATGTTCCCCATCGCCCGCACGCTTGGCATCAACGACATCCATTATTCGATGGTGGTGGTGGTCGCCATGAATATCGGCCTGATGGCACCACCCATCGGCATCGGTTTCTATATCGCCTGCAAGATAGGCAATGTTTCGCCTGATGAAGCCATGGGCGCCATCTGGCCCTATCTCGCAGCCATGGTCATCGGTCTGCTGCTGATTGCGGCAGTTCCGGGCTTCTCGACAATTCTGCTCTGAGACCGTGGCGGGTCCACCCGCCACGCCGATGAATGACACATGCTTTTATTTTGGGAGGAGAAAGCAATGAATATCAACAGACGTACCGTGTTGGCCGGCGCCGGTTCTGCCGTTCTTGCCACCGCTTTTGTGTCGCGCGCCCGCGCTGCGCAATTCAATTATAAATATGCCAACAACCTGCCTGCCGCGCACCCCATGAACATCCGCGCCAAGGAAGCGGCTGACCGTATCGCCAAGGAAACCGACGGCCAGGTGAATATCAACATCTTCCCCAGCAGCCAGTTGGGCGCTGATACCGATGTGTTGAGCCAGGTACGCTCTGGCGGCGTTGAATTCTTTACGCTTTCGCCACTGATCCTGTCGACGCTGGTGCCGAATGCATCCATCAGCGGCATCGGCTTCGCCTTCCCGAACTACGATTCGGTTTGGGCGGCCATGGATGGCGATCTCGGCAAATATGTGCGCGGCGAAATCGCCAAGCAGAATCTCGTTGCCATGGACACCATCTGGGATAACGGTTTCCGCCAGATCACCAGCGCTTCGAAACCCATCGCCACGCCGGCCGATCTCGAAAGCTTCAAGATCCGCGTGCCGGTAAGCCCGCTCTGGACCTCGATGTTCAAGGCCTTCAAGTCGGCCCCTGCCTCGATCAATTTCGCTGAAGTCTACACCGCCTTGCAGACCGGCGTTGTCGATGGCCAGGAAAACCCGCTGGCGATCATTTCCACCGCCAAGCTGTTCGAAGTGCAGAAATTCTGCTCGGTCACCAACCATATGTGGGACGGCTTCTGGTTCCTGGCGAACAAGCGCGCCTGGGAGCGCCTGCCGGATGACCTGCGCGCCATCGTCGCCAAGAACCTCAATCAGGCCGGCAAGGACGAGCGGGCCGATGTGGCGAAACTCAATGCCTCGGTGAAGGAAGACCTGATTGCGAAGGGCATGACCTTCAACGACACCGACGCCTCACTCTTCCGTGCAACCCTCAAGGAAGCCGGTTTCTATTCCGAATGGAAGGGCAAATATGGCGATGAAGCCTGGGCGATTCTCGAAAAGGCCGTTGGCGCCAGCCTGACCTGATCGGTCTGCTGAATAGCTGGCCCCGCATCGGGCGGGGCCGACCCGACTATTTCTGACGATTGTAATGGAGACTGTTTTGACAGGTCGCCTGACGGGAAAACGCGCCATAGTTTTTGGCGCAGGATCATCTGGTCCGGGTTTCGGCAATGGCAAGGCTGCGGCCGTGCAATTTGCCCGCGAAGGCGCGCGCGTGTCCTGTGTCGACCTCTCCGCTGACGCGGCCGAGGAAACCGCGCAGATCATTCGCGGCGAAGGTTTCGAGGCGATTGCGGTTGCTGCCGATGTCACGGAACTCGATTCCGTATCGGCCACGGTTGCGCGGACCTGCGAGGTCTTCGGCGGCATCGATATTCTGCACAACAATGTCGGCGTGACCCATATGGGCGGCCCGGTCGAGCTGGATGAGGAACGCTTCCGAGCCTCGGTCGATCTCAATATCGGCTCCGTTTATCGCACCGCCAAGGCGGTACTGCCGGTGATGCTGGCGCAGGGCGGTGGGGCCATCGTCAACATCTCATCGCTCGCCTCCATTCGCTGGACCGGCTATCCCTATTTTGCGTATTACGCCATGAAAGCCGCCGTAAACCAGGCAACCGTGGCGCTGGCAATGCAATATGCCCGCCAGGGCATTCGCGCCAATTGCGTTCTGCCCGGAATGATAGACACGCCGCTGATCTACAAGCAGATCAGCAATCAATATGCCTCCGTCGAGGACATGGTGGCGGCGCGCAATGCCGCAGTCCCAGTAGGCCGCATGGGCGATGCCTTCGATATCGCACGTGCGGCAGTCTTTCTGGCATCCGATGAAGCCAAGTTCATCACCGGCATCTGCCTGCCGGTCGATGGCGGGCAAAGCTGTGCGGTGGGGGCGTTTTCCTGATATGGCCACGATAATCCCGGCGGAAAACGACCTGACAGGCGCGCGCGCGGTAGACCGGGCGCTGGGACTTCTATCGATGGTGGGGCGTCATGCCGAACGCGGTGTGGCGCTTTCGGTCATCGTCACCGAAAGCGGGCTGAACAAGCCCACGGCCCGCCGCCTGCTACTGGCGCTGATCCGCGCAGGCCTGGTGGAGCAGGATGAGGAAACGCGGCGTTATTATCTGGGCGAGGAAGCCTACGTGCTCGGCAGTCTGTCATCGCGCCGTTTCGGCTTGCTGCAGATGGCCCAGGACAGTCTGACGCGCATTTCCCGCCGCACAGAGGATTCGAGCTTCCTTTCCGTGCGTCGCGATACATTTGCATTGTGCCTCTATCGCGAAGAAGGCACTTGGCCGGTGCGTACCCACGCGCTTCAGGCCGGTTTCGAGCACCCGCTGGGCATTGGCGCGGGATCGCTCGCCATGCTGGCGGCGCTGCCCGATGCCGAGGTGGAAAGCGTCATTGCCGCCAATAGCGGGCTGATTGCCGCGAACTATCCCGGCATCACGCTGGACGGACTGCGCCGCGATGTCGAATTGACGCGAACCAATGGTTATTCGCTCAATCCGGGTCTGATCCTCTCGAATTCCTGGGGTATCGGCGTTGCCATCCGAACACCGGATGGCGCGGTGGCGGGGGCGTTGAGCATTGCCGCCGTCGATAGCCGTATGCGACCGGAGCGCCAGCCGGAACTGGCCGCGCTGCTGCGCGAGGAAGTGACCCGCATCGAGACACGCATTGCGGAAATGATGGCCAGCCGCGCCCGCACGCGCGGCGAAGGCGACGCGAAACGGCAAACAAGGAGAACGAGCAAATGAGCAAAGCGCAGATCGTCGGCTGGGCGCATTCGCCTTTCGGCAAATCGGCCCTTGAAAATACCGAGCAACTGATGGCTTCGGTCGTGGCGCCGGCCATAGACCATGCCGGCGTCGATGTCGGCGATATAGACGGCATTTTCGTTGGCGTCATGAATAACGGTTTCTCGAAACAGGATTTTCAGGGCGCGCTGGTGGCCATGGGCGATGAGCGCCTCGCCTATACGCCCGCCGTGCGTTTCGAGAATGCCTGCTCGACGGGATCGGCCGCCCTTTACAGCGCCATGGATTTCATCGAGGCCGGGCGTGGACGCATCGCGCTCGTTGTCGGCGCCGAAAAAATGACGGCGCTGCCAACCGCCGAGGTGGGTGAAATCCTGCTATCCGCCTGCTACCGTGCTGAGGAAGCCGATATTTCCGGCGGCTTTGCCGGCCAGTTCGGACGTATCGCCGAGGCATATTTCCAGCGCTATGGCGATCGCTCGGAAGAACTGGCGATGATCGCCGCCAAGAACCACGCCAATGGCGCGGTCAATCCCTATGCCCATATGCGCAAGGATTTCGGCTTCGATTTCTGCAACACGGTATCGGAGAAGAACCCTTACGTCGCAGGCCCGCTGCGCCGCACCGACTGCTCGCTGATTTCCGATGGCGCCGCCGCCATCATTCTGGCCGATGAGGAAACCGCAGCGACACTCAACCGGGCCATCGGTTTCCGGGGCCGCAAGCATGTCAATGACATTCTGGCGCTCAGCCGCCGCGATCCGCTGGCCTTCGAGGGCGCGCGCCGCGCCTGGGCAGGTTCGCTGGAACTCGCAGGCGCAACGCTCGACGATCTTTCCTTCGTCGAAACCCATGATTGCTTCACCATTGCCGAACTCATCGAATATGAGGCGATGGGATTGGCGAAGCCCGGTGAAGGCCACCGGGTGGTGCGCGAAGGCACGGCCCTGAAAACCGGGCGCCTGCCGATCAACCCCTCCGGCGGGCTGAAATCCAAGGGACATCCGGTTGGAGCAACCGGGGTCTCCATGCATGTCATGGCGGCGATGCAATTGATGGGTGAAGCGGGCGACATGCAGATCCCCGGCGCCTCGCTCGCCGGTGTTTTCAACATGGGGGGAACTGCGGTTGCCAACTATGTCTCGATCATGGAGCGCGTGAAATGACGATACATCCTCCGGGCGGGGTTGCGCCTTCGACCACGCGGGTCATGAATCTCTCGCATTTCCTGACCCAGGCAGCGCGCCGCAACCCCGCCGACATCGGCTTCGTATGGGGTGACAAGAGCTGGACATGGGCTGAAATGGACGCCCGCGTCGATGCGATGGCACAGGCGCTGGTAACAGAATTCGGCGTCAGGAAAGGCGACCGCATTCTGGTGCAGTCTTCCAACAACAACCAGATGTTCGAATCCATGTTCGCCTGCTTCCGCGTGGGCGCGGTGTGGGTGCCGACCAATTATCGCCAGTCGCCCGATGAGGTGGCCTATCTGGCAAAAGCCAGCGGCGCACGCGGCATGATCTGCGCCAGCGCTTTTCCCGAGCATGCAAGGGCCAGCCGGGAGGCGACCGCGATCGATTTCACCATCGCCATTGGCACGGCCGAATTCGGCGAGGACTACGATACCATCGTGGCCCGTTATCTAGGCCAGAAAGTCAAAAGCCAGGCGGTGGATCGGGACGATCCCTGCTGGTTCTTCTTCACCTCCGGCACAACGGGTCGGCCCAAGGCGGCGGTACTGACCCATGGCCAGATGGCTTTCGTCATCACCAACCATCTTTGCGATCTGATGCCCGGCACCGGACCGGGCGACGCTTCCATCGTCGTTGCGCCGCTTTCGCATGGCGCGGGCATTCACCAGCTGGTGCAGGTGGCGCATGGGGCAAAAACGGTGCTTCCGGCTGCGGAAAAACTCGATGTGCCCGCGGTGTGGGCGCTGATCGAGAAATGGCGCGTCACCAATGCCTTTACCGTGCCGACCATTCTGAAAATGCTGATCGAAGACCCTTCCGTGGATCGTTTCGATCATTCCTCGCTGCGCTACGTCATCTATGCCGGTGCGCCCATGTATCGCGCCGATCAGAAACGGGCGCTCGCCAAGCTCGGCCCGGTGCTGGTGCAATATTTCGGCCTTGGCGAGGTGACCGGCAACATCACCGTGCTGCCGCCTTCCTTCCACAACGCCGAGGACGGCCCGGAGGCGCGGATCGGCACCTGCGGTTTTGATCGCACCGGCATGGAAGTGCAAATCCAGAACGATGCAGGCGAGGAGGTTTGCGCCGGTGAAACCGGAGAAATCTGCGTGATAGGTCCCGCTGTTTTCGCGGGTTATTACGATAATCCCGATGCCAATGCCAAAGCCTTCCGCAACGGCTGGTTCCGCACCGGCGATCTTGGCCACCGCGATGAGAACGGTTTCGTCTACATCACCGGCCGCGCCTCCGACATGTATATTTCCGGTGGCTCGAACATCTATCCGCGTGAGATCGAGGAGAAAATCCTCATGCATCCGGATATCAGCGAGACAGCGGTTCTGGGCGTGCCGGATGCGGTGTGGGGCGAGGTCGGCGTCGCCGTCTGCGTGGCGCGGGAGGGCGCGGATATCGCCGGCATCGACCTGAAAGCCTATCTCGACGGCAAGATGGCCCGTTACAAGCTGCCGAAAGCCGTTGTGTTCTGGGATGCCATGCCGAAATCCGCCTATGGCAAGATCACCAAGAAGATGATCCGCGAGGAGCTGGAAAAGCGCGGCCAGATGCCGGTTTTCGAGGAAAAACTGACTGGCTGAAGGCCGTAACGCATAACCGGGAGGAGACGGTATGACACAGCAGACGAGAGAGATGAAAGGCGCTGTCGCCATCACCGGCGGCGCATCGGGTATCGGCTTTTCCACGGCGCAGCTGTTGATGGCGCGCGGCTGGCAGCCATGGCTTTTGGACCTCAAGCGTGAGGCGCTGGATGCGGCCTGCGAAAAACTCGGCATCGATGCTTCGCGCGGCATCGTCTGCAACGTGGCGGATGAGAGGTCGATAGAAGAGGCTTTCGCCGCCTTGACGGCAGGCGGCGCCGATCTGGTGGCCGTCGTCAACAGCGCCGGCATCGGCATCGACAAGCTTTCCGTCGATACCAGCGTGGAAGAATTCCGTCGTATCGTTGACGTTAATCTCGTCGGCAGTTTCGCCGTGGCCCGCACCGCCGCGCGTTATTGGCTGGACCGCGCAATTTCCGGCTCGATCGTCAATATCAGCTCGGTTTCCGGCATGTGCGGCAATCGTGGCCGCAGCGCCTATGGCGCTTCAAAAGGCGGCGTCAATCTTCTGACGATGGTTATGGCAAACGAGCTGGGGCGATCTGGCATTCGCGTCAATGCGATTGCGCCCGGCCCCGTCGATACCCCCCTCACCCAGGCGGTTCATACGGAGAATGTTCGCAGCCAGTGGCACAGCCGCGTTCCCATGCACCGCTATGGCAGGACGGACGAGATCGCCTCTGCCGTGGCTTTCCTTGTGTCGGACGACGCGAGCTACATCAACGGTCAGGTGCTGGCCGTGGATGGCGGCTTCATTACCGCAGGGCTTGCGGTATGACGACAATGCCCCCGAAGGGGCTTCCGCGCAGCATCGTCCATCCGGGGCCGGCAACACCCGAACGCTTCCGCGTCGTCGGCTGCCACGCCCATCCGGTCAGGCTGAATGCCAGACCCGGTGTCTGCGTCAACGAAGCGATTGCAGAGGCCTTTGACGAACAGGGTTTCGATGGCGGTTATGTCAGACTGAAAAATGTGCCGATGAAGCGGTTGCACTATGTCATGCCTGCTGCCGCACCCGATGACGCCCATGCCGCCTGGTATAGCGAAACATTCTCCATGCCGGGAGGTACAATCATCGATGCCGGCCTGCATATGGGGCGGCGCGACGGTCAGCCGTTCCTGCACTGCCATGGTTCGTGGAAAAGTGCCGAAGGCGTTCTCTCCATGGGCCACCTGCTGCCTTTGGAGTCCGAATTTGCCGGAGAAACGCCGCTCGAGGCGCTGGCGCTGGATGGCGCAATTCTGGATGTGCAGAAGGACGAGGAAACCAATTTCCCCCTCTTCACGCCCATAGCACAAACGCGCAGCCGGAAAGATGCAGGGCTCCGGGCGCTGTTGTGCACCGTGCGGCCCAATACCGATATCTGCACGGCGCTTGAATCCGCCTGCAGACAGTTCAACCTGAGAGAGGCCGAGGTCAATGGTATCGGCAGCCTGATTGGTGCGGATTATGAAGACGGAACAAGTCTCACCGCCTATGCCAGCGAAATCCTCATCCGCAATGGCCGCATCCACCCCGCCGCCACGGGTGGCGAACGGGCAGTGCTGGATATTGCGATGGTCGATCTTACCACGCAGATCAGCGGCGGGCGGCTGGTGCGCGGCAAGAACCCGGTCTGCGTCACTTTCGAGCTGCTTCTAACCGAAAGACAGGGGGCGGCCGCATGAGTTGCGCCGTGCAACTCCACCGCCCCCCTTACCGTACCTCACGCCGCCTGCGGCTTTTCCGCAGGCAACCATTCTTCCAGCGTCACCTCAAAGGTCATGCACACCGGGTTGGCGCCGGCGATGAAGGGACCGCCGTAAACCGCGCCATCGGTGTCGGCGACAACACCGGTCAGCGCGGCGCGCAGGGAGCCATCGGGCTGGGCGCGCACCTCACCGGCAATCGAAACGATTTCAACGGCAGGACCGCTTATCTGCAAAAACGCGCCGCTGCGGGTGCCGAGGCACGCATCCACCAGACTGCCCAGCGCGCCGCGCACGAAGGCGTTGCGGAAACCTTCGGCCAGACACAGTTTCTCGACGCCGAGCACGAGGTCTTCATTGGGCGCGATGCGGGCATAGGCCACGCGGCCCATGGAGCCGGATTCGACAGTGTTATGCGTGTTCATCGGCGGGCTCCGTGCGGTTCCTGGGTTGAAGAAGGGGAATATTGGTTTCGGGATCGAAGGACTGCTGCAGCACGAAACTGTCGAGCGAGGTCACAAGGGCGGAAATGCCGCCTTCTCCGACGATACAGGATTCCGTCAGCAAATGGCCGCCTTTGACCACACCCGCTGCGGTCCGCATGGCGGCATGGCAATGCACGATCGGCTCGCCCTTCATGCTCCGCCCCAGCGTGGCGTTGCCGAAAACCAGCCAGGCCGCCCCGGCATCGATGGGTTTCGTATAGGCGATGACCGCCCTGCCGGAGGGATCGGGTGGAGCCACGCAATAGGACAGGATGTCGAAATAACCGCCGAGAATGGTCAAAGAGGCATTTTCAATGCCGTTTTCGGCCAAAGACCGCACGATCCCATCGTAAAGGCTGCACCCCGGCGCGATGAACAGCCGCATGTGGCGCGCAGATGGCGAGCGCAGGCTGTTGATACGCACCGGCGAAGAAATACCGGGGTGTATCAGCGTTCTCGGCCTTGGGAAATGCTGTTGCCGTGTGGGTGCCATGCCTACTCCTCCCTGCTGCCTGTACCTTGCAGTACGGTACTCAAAGACCAGCCAAAGGTGCTTTCGAATGGCGCCGCCAAAGTGCCCTTCGGAAAACACTTCTTTCCCGAGCGGCCCCGCGGACGGCAGATTTTTTTGCGATACATTTCAGGGAGACCGGCATGACGAAGCCGCTGGACAGAATTGACCGCAAAATATTGCGGGCCCTGCTGGAGAACGGCAGGCTGAGCAATACGGAACTATCGGAAAAGGTGGGGCTGTCGCCCAGCCCTTGCTGGCAGCGCGTCAAGCGGCTGGAAGACGAAGGGGTCATTCGCGGCTATACGGCCATTCTCGATCAGGCCCATCTGGGACTGACGGAGACGGTGATCATCGAGGTCATGCTGGAACGTCACGACGATGAGGTTCTGGAACGTTTCGGTAAGGCCATGGCCGCTCTTCCCGAAGTGCTGGAAGCCTATCTGACAACCGGCGAATATGATTATCTCATCAAGGTGGCGGTGGCGGGAACCGCGGGCTACGAGCAGTTTCTGCGCCGCAAGCTTTACAAGATCGAGGGTGTGCGCCATTCCCGCTCCTGTTTCGCACTTAAATGCCTCAAGCATACTTTATCGGTCGTGCCAGATGCGGAGCCGCCACCCGCCTGAAAGGAGCCTGCCTCCGCGGCGGCTTTTCGTTACGGGCGCAGAAGCAGCGTCACCGACCAGATGACAAAGGCGGCAACCGCGATCTTCCAGCAATCGCCTCTTTTTTTCAGGCCCGGCAGACCGAGCGGCCGGATGATCTGGACCACCATGGCCAGCAGTAAAAAAAGGCCGATCGCCTTTGTCATTTATTGAGCCTTTTCTTTATTTCTGCATCGTCACAGGCTGGACATTTTTACCGTTCACCAGAAGAGTGCAACTCATTCGGGTAACGCCCGTCCTATGACCTGTCCGACCGTCCGTCCGAACGCATGAGAGTGTTTTCATGAGCAGAAATCTTCTACCCGTATTCGCTCTTTTATCCAGCACTCTGTTTCTTTTTCTCGGCAACGGCCTTCAGGGCCTCGTGCTGCCGGTGCGTGGTTCGGCGGAAGGTTACTCCAATGAAATTCTTGGCTTTCTGGGCACTTCTTGGGCGGCGGGATTCGTCGTCGGTTGCTTTGTCGCGCCTGCCATCGTGCGCCGCGCTGGCCATGTTAGGGCATTCGGGTCATTCGTGGCGCTGGTGTGCCTGACGGTGCTGATGACCGGCCTTATCATCGACGACACCTCATGGATCGCGCTACGCGCGCTTACCGGTTTCTGCACGGCCGGAACCTCGATGATCATCGAAAGCTGGCTGAACGAGCGCGCCACCAACGAAAGTCGTGGCATGATCTTCTCGCTTTATATCGCCATCACGCTGCTCGGCGTCGTGGCGGGGCAGATGATCGTGCCGATGGGGGATATCAGCAATACCTCGCTGTTCATGATCTGCGGCATCATCTATTGCATCGCCATTCTGCCGGCCACACTTTCGAAAGCGGCGAGCCCACAGCCGTTGCAGAAGGTGAAGCTGGATCTGCCGGCCCTTTACCGCAACTCACCGGTTTCCTTCATCGGCATTCTGATGATCGGCATTGCCAACGGCGCTTACGGTACGCTCGGCGCCGTCTTCGGTGCGCGGGCAGGGCTGGACCCGACCATGATCGCCATCATGGTGTCCGTCACGATTTTCGTCGGTGCGCTGGCGCAATTTCCCGCAGGCCGGCTTTCAGACCGGATAGACCGCCGCTATGTGCTTGCCGGGCTTGCCGGGCTTGGCGCGGTCGCGGGCCTGGCTGTCGCGGTGGTCCAGCCGCACGATGTCTATGTGCTGATTTCGATGATCGCCATTTATGGCGCCGCCGCCAATGCGCTCTATCCCATCGCCGTGGCACATGCCAACGACTTCGCGGCATCGGAAGACTTCGTCAAGGTTTCCGGTGGTCTGCTGCTGCTTTATGGCATCGGCACCATCATCGGCCCGACGCTCGGCGGCGCGATCATGACCCATTTCGGCCCCTATGCGCTGTTTCTGGTCACGGCTGTGGCGCATCTGCTCATCACCGCCTATGCCATCATCAGAAGCCGCCGGCGCGCAGCACTTTCAACCGAGGAAAAAGACAATTTCTCGACGATGATGCCAACAACGCCCTCACCGCTCGTCACGCCGGAAAGTATTGCGCTTGACCCGCGCGCGCCGCAATATCCAGGCGACGATGGCGACTATGTGGAAAAAGGAGCAGGCATATGAGCCTCTTTGACGATGACCGTCCGCAAAAACCGGCAGCGCATGAGATCGGTGGCGATCTCAGCCTTCTTTCCGTGGACGAGCTGAGCAGCCGTATCGATCTTCTGCAAGCCGAAATCACCCGACTCGAAGAGGAGAGGACACGGAAATCCGCCGGAAGGCAAGCGGCGGAAAATCTCTTCCGATCCTGACGCGCACTGCAGAATAGGTACACGACTGCACTTCCGCTGCCGTAAGCTAAGGCTCAGCCAGCGCCGAAAAATGAATATTACGGGGCAGTCTTTCGTTTACCATTAACCAAAAATTAAGCTTTCTGAGAGATTACTATACATGTCCAGTTCTTCTGGACCTCAGGCATCTTCTCCATACGGCGAATTGGTCTGATTTTTCTCCCTGTTTTACCTTGAGAGCCGCTTTCGCGGCTCTTTTTTTGCCGCTGGCCGGTTTCCGTAAAACTGTGGGTATTAACCCTTCTTTAATAATTGCCTTGCGCATTTCAGGTAAAGATACCATCCTGAAAACACTAAAGGCCGGAACAAAATATCCGCGTCGTCGTTGCCTGACAGTGTGGTGCGTGAGCAGGGATTTAAAGAAAATGTCGGAACAGGTTTTAAATACCATAAGCTTTGCGGGTCGCGCGGCTGCTTCCAACCAGTTCAAGACCCTCTATACCGAAGGCATGACCTTGGTTGAGGAAACGGCAAGTTATCTCGACGGCGCCGGCCGCGCCGCCTCCAAGGTGCTGCCGCGTATGGCCTCGGTTCTTTATGCGGCGGAATCGATGCGCCTCACCACCCGCCTGATGCAGATGGCCTCCTGGCTGCTTCTGCAGCGCGCCGTCAACAACGGTGAAATGACGCGCGATCAGGTTCTGAGCGAAAAGAACAAGGTGCGACTCGACAGCTTCAACGTCGACCGCAATGCGCCCGGCTGGAACGACCTGCCGGAATCCTTCCGCGACCTCATCGAGCGCTCGCTGCGTCTCCAGAATCGCATCGCCCTGCTCGACCGCGAAATCTATCGCCCGTCCGAAGCCGCCAAGGTGCCGGACAATGAAAACAGCGTGCAGGCGCAGCTCAACCTCCTGCGCACGGCTTTCTCGATCAACTGAGAAAAGACGACCTTATCCGGACAATTTGAAAAGCAGGCTCACCGGCCTGCTTTTTTCTTTTGCGTGCTACGCGGGCGCGAGCGCCATCGCCGAAAAATGGCAACAAAAAAGCCCGGCAAAACCGGGCTTTTTTTAAACGATCCGTCCGCAAGAGGATCAGAGGCCGAGGCCGCCGAAACGCTTGTTGAACTTGGAAACGCGACCACCGCGGTCCATAAGCTGCTGGTTGCCGCCCGTCCATGCCGGATGGGACTTGGGGTCGATTTCAAGGTTCATGACGGCGCCTTCCGAACCCCAGGTGGAGCGGGTTTCGTATTCGGTGCCATCGGTCATGACCACCTTGATCGTGTGATAATCGGGATGGATATCAGCCTTCATGACAATCTTCCTGGTTAAGTGACGTGCGGTCCATTTGCCGCAATTGCGTCAACTGAGCCATTTCAATAAATGAAGCCATAGACCAGATGGGCTATGGCTTCCCAATTCGATGCGGAGCCTATACATGAAGGTCGCCCAGATAACAAGAGCCTGCAATCCCCTTGTGAAGGGAGATGGCCAAAGGGGCGGGAATTTTGCCGCACGCGTGAAATTCACACGCAAAAGGCCCAAAACGGCAGGCAATGAGGAGCATAGAGGACGTGGCAGACATTGACGAGCAGAAAGCGGCGAAACAACGAAGCCTGAAGCCGCTTCTTGGCCTGTTTCCCTATCTACGGCGTTATCGCGGCCTGATGGCGGCCGCCCTTTTCGCTCTCGTGCTTTCTTCCGCCACGACACTCGCCCTGCCGCTTGCCGTTCGCCGCATTATCGATCACGGATTCCAGACGCCGGATAGCGGCATGATCAACAGCTATTTCGCCATGCTTCTGGCGATTGCCGTTGTCCTCGCGCTCGCCAGCGCCATGCGTTATTATTACGTCATGACCATCGGTGAAAGGGTCGTAGCCGATCTGCGCCGCGATGTCTTTGCCCACCTCACCACCCTGTCGCAGCAGTTTTTCGATAGCAATCGATCCGGCGAACTCACCTCGCGGCTGACCGCCGATACCGTGCAGATTCGCTCGGCTTTTGGCTCGTCCGCCTCGGTAGCGCTGCGTAACATCATCATGTGCTGCGGCGCGGTGGCGATGATGATCTATACCAGCCCCGGCCTTTCCGGCCTTGCGCTGCTTGCCATTCCGTTCATCGTTTTTCCGCTGATCGCCTTCGGACGCTCGGTTCGCGCCCGCTCCCGCACCACGCAGGACACATTGGCCAATTCCGCCGCCTATGCTTCCGAGACGATTGCGGCGAGCCGCACCGTGCAGTCCTTTAATGCCGAGGTGCTGGCGAATGCCCGTTATGGCGCCTCCGTGGAAGCCGCCTATCAGGGCGCACGCGCCGCCATCGGCGCCCGCTCCATCCTCACCGCCGTCGCCATTGCGCTCGTCTTCGGCAGCGTCGTCGGCATTCTCTGGTATGGCGCGCAAAGCGTGCTCTCGGGCACTATGACGGCCGGTACGCTCGGCCAGTTCGTGCTTTATTCGGTCATCGCGGCAAGCGGTCTCGGTCAGCTCTCGGAAGTTTGGGGTGAACTGGCGCAGGCGGGTGGCGCGGCCGAACGGCTTTCCGAACTGCTGAACGAGCACTCGCCCGTCGCAGAACCCACATCGCCCGTCGCCATGCCGCAGCCGCCACGCGGCGAGCCGGAATTCGAGAATGTCGATTTCGTTTATCCACTCGCGACAGAACGGCCGATCGTTTCCGGCCTCTCCTTCAAGGTCAGCGCCGGCGAAACCGTCGCCATCGTCGGGCCTTCCGGTGCCGGCAAGAGCACGGTCTTTTCGCTGCTGATGCGCTTTTACGATCCGCAGCAGGGCCGCATCACCGTCGATGGCACGGATATTCGCGACGTCACCCTTGCCGATCTGCGCGCGCGCCTGTCCATCGTTCCGCAGGATGTGGCGATATTCGCCTCCTCCATCCACGATAATATCGCCTTTGGCCGACCTGACGCGACACGCGAGGAGGTGCGAGCCGCCGCCATCGCCGCACAGGCCGACAGCTTCATCGAACGTCTTACCGACGGATATGATACGCAGGTGGGTGAACGCGGCGTGACGCTTTCCGGCGGCCAGCGCCAGCGCATCGCCATTGCCCGCGCCATCCTGCGCAATGCGCCAATCCTGCTGCTGGACGAAGCCACCTCGGCGTTGGATGCGGAAAGCGAAACACTGGTGCAGAAGGCGCTCGATGAGCTGATGAAAACCCGCACCACCATCGTCATCGCTCATCGCCTCGCCACTGTGCTGAAGGCTGACCGTATTCTGGTGATGGATGAGGGCCGCATCATCGAAGAGGGCACGCATCAGAGCCTCATTCGCCAGAATGGCCTTTATGCGCGGCTTGCCCGGCTGCAATTCCAGACCGGGCCGGACGAATTGCGCGCCCAGGCCTAGATCACGCCAGCACTTTGCGCCCCGCAACGCGGCCGGAAAACAGGCATCCGCCAAGGAACGTGCCCTCCAGCGCATTATAGCCATGCATGCCGCCGCCCCCGAAACCCGCCACTTCGCCGGCGGCATAAAGGCCCGGAACCGGCGCACCGGCAGCATCCAGCACCCGCCCCTCAAGATCGGTGTGAAGGCCACCAAGCGTCTTGCGCGTCAGCACATGCAGCCGCACGGCGATCAACGGCGCCATTGCCGGATCAAGCAGCCGGTGCGGTTTTGCCGTCCGCATCAGCCGGTCGCCGAGATAACGGCGCGCCCCGTGTATCGCCGTTACCTGCGCATCCTTGCTGAAACCGTTTTCGATTTCGCGGTCGCGCGCCTCTATCTGATGACGGATATGGTCTATATGCAGCCGGTCGTCGCCGCTGATGGCATTCATCGCCGTCACGAGTTCTTCGAGCGTATCCCGGACGGCGAAATCTTCGCCGCGCTCCATGAAGGCACGCACCGGCCCCGGCGGTTCCTTGCCCAGTCTTTTGAGCAGCAGCCTTATATCCTTGCCAGTCAGATCCGGATTCTGTTCCGAGCCTGAAAGCGCAAATTCCTTCTTGATGATCGCCTTGGTCAGAATGAACCAGCTATGGGCGCTGCCGCGTTCACCCAGCATTTTTAGCGTGCCGAGCGTATCGAAACCCGGCATGGCCGGGGCGGCAAGGCGGTTTCCATCCGCATCGCACCAGAAGGACGAGGGGCCGGGCAGGATGCGGATGCCGTGACCCGGCCAGATCGGATCGTGGTTCTTCACGCCCTCGGTATAATGCCACATGCGGTCACGGTTGATGACGGCTCCACCGGCGGTTTCCGTAATGGCGATCATGCGGCCATCCACATGCCCGGGAACACCGCAGACCATGCTGGCAGGAGGCTCGCCCAGCCGTTCCACCGGCCAGTTGCGCCGCACCAGTTCCTGATTGCCGCCGATACCGCCAGAACTGACGATGACGGCAGCAGCGGAGAAGACAAAATCGCCCTGCTCTTCCCGGCTGCTCTCCTGCCCGCGCTGCACCTGGTCGGGTGCAAGAACGGAGCCTGAAACACCGGTCACCCGGCCGTCGGCGATCACCAGACGATCAACCCGGTGGCGAAAGCGAAAGGTCAGCCGGCCGGTTGCCGCCATGACCTTCGCCTTTTTTACGAAGGGTGCAAGTACGCCCGGACCCGTGCCCCAGGTTACATGGAAACGCGGAACGGAATTGCCATGGCCATGGGCGAGGCTGCCGCCGCGCTCGGCCCAGCCGACAACGGGAAACCAGCGCATGCCCATGCGGTGCAGCCATTCGCGTTTCTCACCGGCAGCAAAATCGAGATAAGCCTCCGCCCAGCGGCGCGGCCAATAATCCTCCGGACGGTCGAAACCGGCCGAACCGAACCAGTCCTGTCTTGCAAGATCGAGACTGTCTCGCACCCGCATCCGGCGCTGTTCGGGACTATCGATGAAAAACAGTCCGCCCAGCGACCAGAAGGCCTGCCCGCCAAGGTTCTGCTCGCCCTCCTGATCCACGACGCAGACGCTGAAACCCCGCTCAGCCGCCTCGGTTGCCGCCACCAGCCCGGCAAGCCCCGCGCCGACAACGATCACATCATAGCCTTCCATCAGCCCCTCCCAGATATGACGGAATTACTTTTACGCGAACGTAAATTTACTTTCATCAGAAGGCAACCGCGATGACGCGGTCCGCGATTTCAGCGTTCGGTGAGCTTGAGTTCGATACGGCGGTTCTGCTGCCGTGCTTCCGGCGTATCGCCTTCGGCAATCGGCTGATATTCGCCGAAACCGGCGGCGACCAGCCGGTTTGCCGGTACGCCCTTCGAGATCAGGAATTTCACCACCGAGGTGGCGCGGGCCGAGGAGAGTTCCCAATTGTCCCGGTATCGCCCGGAACCGGAAAGCTGGACATTGTCCGTATGGCCATCCACGCGCAGCACCCAGTTGATCTCAGCCGGAATCTCCTTGGCGAGATCGAGCAGCGCGATAGCAAGCTTCTCCATCTCCGCCTGCCCTTCCGGGTTGAGTTCATTGCCGCCGGAGGGGAAGAGCACTTCGGACTGGAAGACAAACCGGTCGCCGACGATGCGGATGTTTTCGCGGTCCGACAGGATTTCGCGAAGCCGCCCGAAGAAATCGGACCGATAACGGTTCAGTTCCTGCACCCGCTGTGCCAGTGCAACATTGAGACGGCGGCCGAGATCGGCGATCTTGACCTGAGAAGAGGCATCCTTGGCTTCCGAGGCCTGAAGCGCGGCTTCGACCGAGGCAATCTGCGCTCTCAGCGCCGCAATCTGCTGGTTGAGCAATTCGATCTGTGCGGAGGCGCGGGAATTGGCCTGCCGCTGCTCGTCCAGCTCACCGGTCAGGCTGCCGATCCGGGCATTGGCATTCGCATTGCTGCCAGATCCCGCATCGAGGAGCGCCTGCAGGCGCGAGCGCTCGTTTTCGGATGCGGCAAGGGTGGATTGCAGGCTCGCGAGCGCGTCCTCAATATCCTGCTTGTTGCCTTTTTCCATGGCCAGAAGTTCGGTCAGTTCGGCAATCTGGCTGTTAAGACGTGTCAGCACCTCGTCCTTGCCAGTGATTTCCCGCGACAGAACGAATTGCGCCAGCACGAAGACCGTGAGCAGAAACATGATGGCCATGAGCAGCGTCGACAGGGCATCGACGAAACCCGGCCAATAGTCCACACCCCTGTCGCGGCGGCGGTTGCGCGCAAGCGCCATGGCTACTCGCTCCCGTTATCGTGCCGGGTGCGTCCGGAAGATTTCGTGTCGCTGTCGATCCGCGCCGACAGCCGGTCGAGCGTGCGGCGGAGCGATTTCGATTCTTCCTGCTGCGCTTCGATCCAGTCACGCAACATCTGCTGTTCGCTGCGCATGTTCTTGACCAGGCCCTGAATGCCTTCGGCAAGGCTGGTCATGGCCGCAAGCGAGCGCTCGGTGCTGACCACGGCGCCGGGTTCGCCCTTGAACTCCCGCGGCCCTTCGGTGGTATCCGTCACCGAGGAAAGCCAGTTTTCGAGCTGTGTATAGAAACGGTTCTGGGCGCGGCCGGCCTGAAGATCGAGGAAGCCGAGAATCAGCGACCCCGAAAGACCAAGCAGCGACGAGGAAAACGCCGTTCCCATGCCCGCCAGCGGCGCAGTCAGGCCGGCCTTGAGGGAGCCGAGAATATCGTTGCTGTCACCGGCGCTCGGATCGAGCGACTGGATGACATTGCTGATGGCGCCAATGGTGCCGATCAGGCCCCAGAAGGTGCCGAGCAGGCCGAGAAACACCAGCAGGCCGACAAGATAACGTGATGTGTCACGCGTCTCATCGAGGCGCGTCGCGATGGAATCGAGGATCGTCCGCTGCGTAACGGCAGAGAGCCGGACTTCGCCACGCTTGCCGATCAGCGTGCTCATCGGCGCAAGCAGCTTGGGCGCACGGCCGACCTTTTCGACGCTGCCGGCAGCGCGAAAGGCATTGAACCAGCGAACTTCGGAACGCAGGCTCATCGTCTGTGTAAACACCAGAATAATGCCGATAGCCAGCACGCCGAGAATGAAGCCGTTGAGCCCCGGATTGGTCATGAAGGCGGTGTGGGCCTGCCGGTAAAGAATGGCCGCCAGAAAGCCCACGAGGATCAGAAACAGAACCATCGTCCAGAGAAACGGTGTCGGGCTGGACAGCTTGTGGCTGTATTGCCGTGTGGTCACCGGTTTCTCGACGCCAAGATCGAGCAGCTCCGAATCCGCCATAACGTTCGCATTCCCTTTGGTCAGCTATCCAGCGGAAGCTATTTGAAAATTGCGACGATTTGAAGCGAAAAGCCGGTCTTTCGTCACAGGCGTTTCACGAAAACAGCCTGGAACCGGATGACGGAAAACAAAAACACCCGGCGAATATTCGCCGGGCGTCTAAAACTTGCAGAAAACGGCAGGTTTTCCGCCGAAAACCAATCAGCGGCCCGGAATGGGACGGTTGGCGACCTCAACGAGCGCCTTGTGGATATATTCGTTACCGGCAGCGACGGAGCTGCTGCCGAAGATATCCGTGCCGCCCTTGATGTCGGAGGCGAAACCGCCGGCTTCACGAATCAGCACCAGGCCTGCCGCCATGTCCCAGGGCGAAAGATCGGCTTCCCAGTAACCATCTAGACGGCCAGCGGCAACGTAGGCGAGATCGAGCGACGCCGCACCCATGCGGCGGATGCCGGCTGCCTCACCCATGACGTGGCGAAGTTCGACCAGGAACTTGCCGTGATTGCCGCGGCCGAGATGCGGCACGCCGCAACCGATGACGCAATCGGTCAGCGCCTTGCGCGCAGCGACGCGGATACGGCGATCGTTGAGGAACGCGCCGCCGCCGCGCTCGGCGGTGTAGAGTTCGTCGGTGGCCGGATTGAAGATCACGCCGGCGACGACTTCACCGTTACGCTCGAGCGCGATGGAAACCGCGAAATGCGGAATGCCGTGCAGGAAGTTGGTGGTGCCATCCAGCGGATCGACGATCCAGCGATGTGCGCCGTCCGTGCCTTTTTCCTCGCCGCCTTCTTCACCCAGGAAGTCGTAGGTCGGGCGGGCCTTCATCAGCTCGTCGCGCACGATCTTCTCGGCTTTCAGGTCCGCCTGCGAGACGAAATCGCTCGGTCCCTTGACCGAGACCTGAAGGTTCTGCACTTCACCGAAGTCACGCGACAAAGACTTACCCGCCTTGATGGCGGCCTGAACCATGACATTGAGAAGGGCTGAACGGGCCATCGATGTTGTTTCCTGGAAAGCTTGCGAACCGCCCGGAAGCTCACCGGGCAGGCACGTCATTATTTTCTTGAATTGAAAGTTTGCGGTTCAAGACCACAAAACGCGCGGAAATTCAAGGCAAAAAGCCCATGGGTCAACGCCAGCGTGGCGAGGCCACCCTTCCATCACGTCGGGCGGAAACGATTTGCGGCCTCAATCGCCTTCTTCTGCTGCTCGTCGGTGATGCCGAGATAAAAGTCCTCGAGAGACGGATCCTTCAGCCCGGCGCGGCGGGAAAGCACATACCATTTGGCCGCTTCGACCGGATCGGGCCGGGTGCCGAGCGCCTGAATGTAAAGATGCGCCACCTTGTTCTGCGCCACGACATTGCCGCGCTGTGCCGCACCATAGAGCCAGCGGAAGCCCTCATCCAGATTGCGCTCACCGCCGAAACCATTGACCAGCCAGATGCCGAGATCGACCTGCGCAGTATCGTAGCCCGCCTTCGCGGCCCGTGTCAGCCAGTCCCGCGCCTTTGCCTTCTTCTCGGCCGGCACATCCTTGAGCGACCAGTAAATCTGCGACACCGCATATTGCGCATCGGCAATGCCCTGTTCAGCGGATTTCTCATAGAACGGCAAAGCCATCAAAAGACCCTTGGCGCCGGGATTTTCCGAAACCAGTATCTGACCCCAGTTGAACTGGGCAGAGGCGTTGCCAGCTTCCGCCGCACGGCGCATGAAATCGTCGGCCTTCGCCTTGTCGCGGGTGACGAATTTGCCTTCCATCAGGATCAGCGCGAATTTGAACATGGCGACGGGATCGCCACCCTGAGCCGCCTGCTGGTACCAGAAAGCGGCTGTCTTCTCGTCACGGGCGATGCCCAGACCACGCGACATCATTTCCGCCACCAGCGTCTGGGCAGCTGCGTCACCGTTCTGCGCGCGGTTCAGCGCCTTGTCGAGCGCCTGCACATATTCGCCGCGCTGGAAATGCCCGTAAGCTTCGTCCACCCGGCCCTTGAATTCCTTTTCAGGCGGCAGCGCCGGCAATTCCGCACCCATGCGCTGATAGACATTCACGCCTGCCGACGGCTGCAAGTCCTTCTGCTCTTCGGATTGCACCCGGCCCTGACGGGTCGGCTGAGCCTCATTTTCCAGCTGGCGGGACAGCGCATTGCTTTCGCTCTGCGGCCCGGACTGGGCAAAAGCGACACCCGCCGGCGCGCCGAAAGCGAGCGCCAGCAGCGAAACGGAAAGGCAGAGGTGAACCGAGCGCATGATCATCGCCTGTATCAACCGTCAAACCGTGGCGCTTTTTCGTCAAGCAGGGCGTTGATTTCAGAAACGGCCTGGGCAGCGCCGGTGGCGTTATCGAAAACGCCGCTGCGCATCGCCACGAACTCCACACCGGTTTCGGCCACGGCAACCACCGAGGACACATCGGTACCACCCATGACGATGGCCGGGATTTCGATCATCGAGGCCCACCACTCGCCGAGCGCCAGGTTTTTGGGGTGTGCTTCCGGCTTGATGTCGCCTTCGAGCTTTCCGAAAAACACGTAATCCGGATTGGCCTCGCCCTGCTCCAGCGCCTTGTGACGGTCATCCGCATTGCCGCCGCCGACGATGAGCTTCGGGGTGAATTTTTCCACGGCCTCGGCAAGCGCCTCGCCATTGCCAACCACATGCAGGCCATCCGCCTTCACGCGACCGGCAACGCGGCTGTCGCCGGCGATGAGCGCTGCCGCACCTGCCTTCTGGACAAGCGGCACGATCAGTTCGGCGCGTTTCTGGAAAGCGGCGTCATCCAGACCATATTGCGGAATGATGACGGAAGCGACATCGCCGCCCCGCAATGCATCTTCCACCTCTGTCGCCTGCTTTTGCGCGTCGTCCGATTGCGGAACGATCAGGACAAGGCGGCAACGATCTTCAACTAGGGTCATCGGTTCGTCCATTTCCGACAGAAGACGCTTACCGCGCAATCTGCACTCGTTTTCATATGACAAATCCGATAAACCGGACCGGCGAAAGGATCAACTGTCCATCCATGCTCACCGATTTTCATTTTTATCTCGTCGCCATCCCCGCAGTCGTGCTCGTCGGCCTTTCCAAGGGCGGGCTGGGCGGCGCTCTCGCCCTTATGGGCGTGCCGCTGATGGCGCTTGCCGTATCGCCCGTGCAGGCGGCGGCCATCTTCCTGCCGATCCTGATCGTCATGGATATCGTGGCGCTTTTTGCCTGGCGGCATTACAACCACCGGGAAACGCTCCTCATCATGCTGCCGGGAGCAATCGCCGGTATCGCGCTCGGCTGGGCGACCTCGAGCCTCATTTCCGCGGACGCCATGCGTCTCGTCGTCGCCTCTGTCACGATCCTGTTCGTACTGCGTTACTTCTATGAGAGCTTCAAAAGCCGCAAAGGCCAGGAAATTCCGGCCAAGCCGCAAAGACCGGCTGCTGCAACCCTCTGGTCCAGCCTGTCGGGTTATGCGAGTTTCGTGGCTCATGCGGGCGGTCCGCCCTTTCAGATCTATGTTCTGCCGCTGAAGCTCGATCCGAAGACCTATACCGGCATGAGCGTGCGCTTCTTCGCCATCATGAATGCGATCAAGCTCATTCCCTATTTCGCGCTCGGCGCGCTGGACGCCACCAACCTCAAGACATCGGCAAGCCTGCTGCCGGTGGCGATGCTGGCGACGCTTGCCGGCGCCAGGGTGGTGAAATATCTGAAACCGGCCGTGTTTTACCCACTCATGTATGCCATGGCGCTGATTGCAGCGCTTAAACTGCTATGGGACGGACTGCCGTTCTAAATCCGACAATAAAAAAGCTCTGGCAGCAGGTTTTCGCCGCCAGAGCTCCAAAGGCTCAGCCCGTCGGCCCCTCATTCATCGAGGGCCGACGGGCTGGCATAAATCAATGTCTTGTCGAGGCCTTGAGCCTCTGCAGTTCATCCTTCAGGCGCAGTTTTCGACGTTTAAGGTCCGCGATCTCTCTATCGTCAGACGACGGGGAAGCAAGAATACTTTCGAGCTCCTCCTCCAGAGCACCGTGTTTCTTTTCGAGCGATGCAATATGAGCCTGAATGGTCATGCGGCACGTCCTTCCTTTTTGAACCTACCTCCAGCTCTCCATCGCTGGAGTTTCAGGTTTACGACGGCAATGTGACACGGATCGCGCCGCTTGTCGAAGGCGAAATGAAGGCAATAAGTGGGCAATTTGGTCGCAAGGGATAACTTCCCGTTACCGCGATTTGATGATAGAGGCTCGTGAACGATCACAGACGCGCCGGAGCCGATCCGGCTGGCATAAAATGGGGATGACGAGATGCCCGATCAGGACCAGGCGGACATCAGGCTCACGCTGGCGCGGCTGCGCCAGGAGCATGAGGATTATGACGCGGCGATCAACGCGATGATCCAGACCAGCTGCGATGCGCTGAGAATACAGCGCATGAAAAAGAAGAAGCTGGCCGTCAAGGACAAGATGACCCAGCTCGAAGACCAGGTCATTCCCGATATCATCGCCTGAGCCCGGAGACATTACGTGACAGCAGAAACGCCCCCCGTCGCCATCATCATGGGCAGCCAGTCCGACTGGGAGACCATGAAGAACGCCGCCGATACGCTGGATGCGCTCGACATCGAATACGAAGCCCGCATCATTTCCGCCCACCGCACCCCGGACCGGCTTTATGACTTCGCCAATGGCGCGAAGGACGAAGGCTTCAAGGTCATCATCGCCGGTGCGGGCGGCGCCGCCCATCTGCCTGGCATGACGGCCTCAATGACGCCGCTTCCCGTCTTTGGCGTTCCGGTTCAGTCCAAGACCATGTCCGGCCAGGACAGCCTCTATTCCATCGTGCAGATGCCCGCCGGCATTCCGGTCGGCACGCTCGCCATCGGCAAGGCCGGCGCGATCAATGCGGCCCTTCTTGCCGCCGCGGTTCTGGCGCTGAGCGACGACGACCTCGCCGACCGGCTGGATGCCTGGCGCGCGCGCCAGTCGGCGGCTGTCGCGGAATATCCCATGGACAGCGCCCAGTGACGACAAAAGTGATGGCAAAGACGACCAACCTGACTATCGGCATCATCGGTGGCGGGCAGCTCGGGCGTATGCTGGCGATGGCCGCAACCCGCCTCAACCACCGTACCATCGTACTTGAACCGCAGGCCGATTGTCCGGCTGCGCAGGCCTGCAACGAGCAGATCGTGGCGGAATATGACGACGAAAACGCGCTTGCGGAACTCGCAAGCCGTTGCGATGTCGTGACCTACGAATTCGAGAACGTGCCTGTTGCGGCCGCCGAAAAGCTCAGCCTCTCCGTTCCCGTCTATCCGCCTCCGAAAGCGCTCAGCGCCTCGCAGGACCGGTTGACGGAAAAGCGCTTCCTCAATGGCTGCGGCATCCCGACTGCTGATTTCCGTGCCGTGGACAGTCAGGAAGAGCTGGAGGCCGCATTGGCCGCCTTCGGTGGCAAGGGCGTTCTGAAAACCCGTCGCATGGGTTATGACGGCAAGGGCCAGCGACTTTTCCGCGGTGGAGAAGACCTCGCAGGTGCCTTTGCGGCGCTCGGCGGCGTGCCGCTGATTCTCGAGAGCTTCATCTCCTTCGAGCGGGAAATTTCGATCATCGCCGCCCGCTTCCTGGATGGGACCGTCACCTGTTACGATCCCGCCGAGAATGTCCATCTGAACGGCATTCTACACACGTCCACCGTTCCGGCCGCACTTTCCGACGCCGCTAGGGAAGTTGCCGTGCAATCGGCGGAAAAGCTTCTGGCCGCGCAGGATTATGTCGGCGTCATCGGCATCGAGTTTTTCGTCCTGCCGGACGGTTCGCTGGTCGCCAATGAAATGGCGCCGCGCGTTCACAATACCGGCCACTGGACGGAGGCGGCCTGCGTAATCTCGCAATTCGAACAGCACATCCGCGCCGTATCGGGCCTTACTCCCGGCAGCACGGATCGCCATTCGGATTGCGTCATGACCAACCTCATCGGCGACGACATCGACGATGTACCGGCATGGCTGTCGAAAAAAGACTGTCTCGTGCATCTCTACGGCAAGACGGAAGCACGGCCGGGCCGCAAGATGGGCCATGTGACCGAGCTTTTGCGCACAGGAAAAGCCTAGTCTTTTAAGGCAAAGACACGGGCAAGTGTTGACAGGCAGGGCTCAAACAGGTATCTGCCTGCCAACCGAAAAGAGCGCGCCCTGTTGCGCGCTTTTGATTGTTTGAATAGCACGGCAAAATCCGTGCAAAACTGCGGACCAGTAAAATGAAGATCAAGAATTCGCTTAAAGCGCTTAAGGCCCGTCATCGCGATAACCGCCTGGTTCGCCGCAAGGGCCGCGTCTACATCATCAACAAGCAGAACCCGCGCTTCAAGGCTCGTCAGGGCTGATTGACCGCGACTGCGGTTCGCGATGTTTCGCAGATCACTTTGTTGACAGTGCAGAAGTTTGCATTTGATATTGGGCGCAGCCGGGTTAAGCTTTAACCCATGCGCCCAAATAGTTTTTGCACAGCACTCATTCTCGCTCAGGGCTTCCTGTTTTCAAGCCTCCCTTTTCCGGGAATGGCTGCCATTGCCCACGCGGCGGACGGGCAACCGCCTGCTCTTGCGGACTCCGCGCCTTCACCCGCCAAGACGATCGACACGCTTTTCGCATCGCTGAAAAAAGAACGGAATGCGGTCAAGGCGCGCAGCATCGCCAACCAGATCGCCTCCGAATGGAATGATTCCGGCAGCGCAACGGTCAACCTGCTGATGCAATGGGCGAGCGAAGCCGCCGACGAAAAGCGCAACGCCGCCGCTTACGATTTTCTCGACCAGGTCATTCTGCTCGATCCGGACTATGTGCAGGCGCCCTATCGCCGCGCCATGGTGCATTTTGCCGATGGCGACACCCGCAAGGCGATGGCGGATATCAACCTGACTCTGGAAAGGGAGCCGCGCTATTTCCCGGCGCTGGCAAGCCTCGCTAACATCCTCGAAGCCTCGGGCCGAGACGAGCTGGCGCTGAAGGCGTGGGAACGTTATCTGGCGCTTTACCCCGCCGACAAGGACGCCCGCAAGGAGGCCGTCGACCTTTCGGAAAAGCTGGCCGGCACGCGCGGCTGAATTCGCAAGATGCTCAAACAAAAATCGCCGCAAAAGCGGCGATTTTTCATTGAGGCGTTTCCAGCCGATCATTCCATGCCGAGCGCGGCCATATAGGTCTGGAGAATGGTTTCTTCTTCGATGCGCTCATTGGCATCCTTCTTGCGCAGGCGGATGATGGTGCGGATCGCCTTGGTGTCGTAACCACGGCCCTTCGCCTCGCCCATGACATCCTTGATATCACCCTGTATGGCGGCCTTTTCTTCTTCGAGGCGCTCGACGCGCTCGATGAACTGGCGCAGTTCCGCGGCGGCGACGGTTTCGGTGGTGCTGGTATCGTCCATCATGTCATCCTTCATTGGCGGCCCGCATGCGAGCCTTGTTCATTATTTCCGGGCGAAGCTTTCGCCGGTCGCTGCCGGCAGGCAGCAGAATTCCGGCCTGTGAACTGCCCACTGAAAGGCGTCGCGTCAAGTCGTTTCCGTCGATCGGGGTTATTCCCTGGGCCTGTTCTGCTCAAAGGCGGCTTTCTGGGCATCACTCGCCTCCGCCTGATATTTTTCCTTCCAGTCATCATAGGGCATGCCGTAGACGATTTCCCGGGACTCTTCCTTGCTGAGCGGAACACCGGCCTCTTCGGCCGCTTCCCGGTACCAGTTGGACAGGCAGTTGCGGCAAAAGCCGGCGAGATTCATCAGGTCGATGTTCTGCACGTCGTGGCGTTCGCGAAGGTGCTGCACGAGACGGCGAAATGCCGCCGCCTCGAATTCGACCTGCCGATTGTCGTTCTCATTCGTCATGGCAAAACTCCAGGCTCAGTAGGGACCGGTGCGGGAGGCGAACTGCTGATATTCATGCAGGACGGGATCGTCGTTCATTGCGGCGAAAATGGGAGCGAGCCGGTCCGACCATTCGGCGATCCCCCCTTCATTCGCAATCAGATCCTGCCGAACCTCGAGAAGGGCATGCGGTATGCCCTTCGTCATGCAATGGCGATACATGGTATCGCCCTTGAGCGCTCCGTCATAGGGTTCGTTGTCACCGACGAGGATGTCGCCCGTGGCCCGCAGATGCGCCAGAAGCGGATCGACCGCACGATGATCCGTATCCCACAGAACCGCCGCATGCCACGGCCGCGGCGTTTCCTTCCAGAATGGCGTGTAGGAATGCAGCGACAGAACCAGCGGCGCTTCTTCCGAGGCCTCGGCCACGCCGGTCAGCACACGATCCACGGCATTGTGATAGGGCCGGTGGAAAATCTCGATCCGCCTTTGCCATTCCTCGTCCGAAATCGGATGATTGCCAGGGATGATCGCCCCGTCGGAAATCTTCATGATGAGAGTGGGATCATCCTCGCCGCGATTCGGATCGATCAGCAGCCGGGAAAACCGCCCGAGCACCGCCGGCACGCCAAGGCGTGCGGCAAGTGAGCGCGTCAGCCCCTCTATACCGATATCAAATGCGATATGGCGATGAAAAGCGGTTTGCGGAAGGCCAAGTTTGCCGTAGTGTGCCGGCAGGAGGTTCATGGCATGGTCCGCCAGAAGAACCATGCCTTTGTCATAATCGCCTTCTATGATTTCATAGGGTATGAAGTCGTTCATCGATGATTTTCTGGGGCAGGATTGAGGAGAGAAGCTTGATGGCATGGCTTGAGGCCGGGCGCAAGTTGCGGCGAAAGAACAGCCATCTACCTTATCGCACTCACGATCCCACGAACAATATAATCGATTAAAATCGCGTTGACTTTCTTGGGCGGCCACGCCAAGAAGTGTGTTCATTATAACCATGGAATCCGGATGGAAGCCGTGACTCAGTCATCTCTCGCTCTTCCTCGCCACTTTCGGCATATCGCCCGTCTTTTTTCCGCAGCGGCATTGTTTCTGACCCCGTTCATGATCGCGGCGCCCGCGCATGCGGATTTTCGCGTGTGCAACAGCACGCAGAACCTCGTGGGGGTCGCAATCGGCTACCGGGCACAGGAGGGCTGGGTCAGCGAAGGCTGGTGGCAGGTCCCCTCCTCGACCTGCGCGACGTTGATCGAGGGTGAGCTGCAGTCACGTTATTATTATCTCTATGCCGAAGATGCCGCCCATGGCGGCCGCTGGACCGGTGACGTCAACATGTGCGTGGCGGAAAACGAGTTCAAGATCAACGGCGTGGACGATTGTTTTGCCCGCAGCTTCCAGAGAATGGGTTTCAAGGAATATGACACGGGCAGACAGGGCAGCTGGATGGTCCAGCTCTCCGATACGCCAGGCACACAGGGAAATCAAAACTGATGAAGCGTAACCGCAAAGTCAAAATTCTTGCAACTCTCGGCCCGGCCTCTTCCGAAGAGGCGATGATCGAGAAGCTGCATCTTGCTGGCGCAGATCTTTTCCGGATCAACATGAGCCATGCGAGCCACGACGTGATGCGGACGCTCATTCAGCGTATCCGTTCTGTCGAGAGCCGTACCGGCCGCCCCATCGGCATTCTGGCCGACCTGCAGGGTCCCAAGCTGCGCGTCGGAAAATTCGCCGAAAGCAAGGTCGAGCTCGTTCCGGGCCAGACCTTCACGCTGGACAATAACGACACGCCTGGTGACAACACCCGCGTTTTCCTTCCCCATCCGGAAATTCTCGAGGCGGTCAAGCCCGGCCATCGCCTGCTGATCGACGACGGCAAGCTGCATCTGCGCGCTGAAAAGAGCGACGGCAAGAGCATCGTCACCACCGTCATTTCCGGCACCCGCATTTCTGATCGCAAGGGCATCAGCCTGCCCGATACGCTGCTCGGCGTCGGCGTTCTGACCGACAAGGACCGCGTCGATCTCGACGCCGTTCTCGCCACCGGCGAAGTCGACTGGGTGGCGCTTTCCTTCGTCCAGCGTCCGGAAGACCTTGCCGAAGTGCGCAAGATCGCACGCGGCCGCGTCGGCCTGATGTCCAAGATCGAAAAGCCGCAGGCTGTCGAGCGCATCGAGGAAATCATCGAACTTTCCGACGCGCTGATGGTCGCCCGTGGCGATCTCGGCGTCGAAATGCCGCTGGAGGCCGTTCCGGGCATCCAGAAGCAGCTGACCCGCGCCTGCCGCCGCGCCGGCAAGCCGGTCGTGGTAGCCACGCAGATGCTGGAATCGATGATCACCGCACCTGTACCGACCCGCGCCGAAGTCTCCGACGTCGCGACCGCCGTCTTCGAAGGCGCAGACGCCATCATGCTTTCTGCTGAATCTGCCTCCGGCGACTACCCGGTCGAAGCGGTTTCCACCATGGCATCCATTGCCAGCACGGTGGAGCAGGACCCCTATTATTCCAATATCATCTATGCGCAGCGCGCCCAGCCGGAACCGACCGGCGCCGACGCCATTTCGCTTGCCGCGCGCCAGATCGCCGAAACCCTGAAGCTTGCGGCAATCGTCACCTATACGTCCTCGGGCACGACCGGCCTGCGCGCCGCGCGTGAGCGGCCACAGGTTCCGATCATCGCGCTGTCGCCGATCATCCAGACCGCCCGCCGCCTGTCGGTCGTCTGGGGCCTGCACTGCGTCGTCACCGGCGATGCCAGCGACCTCGACGACATGGTGAACCGCGCTTGTCGGATCGTGGTTTCCGAAGGTTTCGGCAAGCCGGGCGATCGTATCATCATCTCCGCAGGCGTGCCCCTCGGCACCCCGGGCGCGACCAATATGGTCCGCATCGCCTATATCGGCTCGGACGGCCAGAGCGGCGTCTAAAGCTTCAATATCCAGCATAAAAAAACCCGCCGGTAACGGCGGGTTTTTTGTTGGCCTCTCGGCCGTCTTACCTACGAAAGCAGGCTCAGTGCATCTTCACAGGCGTGCTGAAGCGGCTGGATTCGATGGCAACGGCACCGGGCTTGAAGCTCGCCGAGGTCGCGGACGCCGACATGTCGTTGCTGAGCATGCGGTTGGCGACAACACGCGGCGCCTTTACCGAGCGCCCGGTCGTACCCTTGTTCTGATTGAGCGCCCAATCCGAAATCAGATCCTGCGTCAGGCGTCCACCGCCCACCATGGCTTGCTGGGAAACGGCGGCATCCTGCCTGCTCGGGCGCGAACCCTTGGTCGGCATGCCGGCGCTGAGGCCGCCATTGATGGCAGGCTTCAGGTCGAAAGCATCACCGAAGCCAGCCTGCGGTTCAACCTTGGCCGTTTCGGCGGGTGCGACGGTAACCTTATGGTTGACGGCGGCCGGGAATGGCGCGGCTGTCGGCATGGCAGCCGACTGGACCTGCGACCGGGCGGCCTGACCGCTCTGTTCAAGTGCGGCAACCACCGTCGGCGAAAGCGTATCCTCCTGCGCCTCGGCGAGATCGTCCTCACCTTCAGGGTCGGCATTGGCCGCCGCCAGCAGGGCTTCCGCCACGGCCGGACGATTGGCAGGAACCGGAACAGAGGCGAGTTCGCCGGTCGCAGCCGGTGTCGCACCATCTGCGGACGCCGTCAGAATCGATCCTTCCGCATCACCTTTCATGCCACGCGGCCCAAGAAGTGTGGGCACCGGCACGGATACTTCAGCTAGATCGGCAAATTGCTGGCGCTCGGCCGGCGCGGAAGCCGGAGTCGGCGTGGTCGCTGCCTGCAGGGCATCCTGTGCGGCATTGCGGGCCGGCGAATAAAGCGCAGTCGCAAGGCCGGTATTGGCCGGCGGCTGGTTACCGAAGGCAGGTCGAGCCGTTGGCAGCGGTGCATCGTTCACGCCGGGAAGCGCCTGTGCCGAAGCAACTGCAATGGTGGGTTCAGGCTCCGGAGCCGCCTGCTGCGGAGCCGCCGGACGGGCGACAGCCGGGCGTTCTGCGGGCTCCGGCGCTGCGATGCTATCGGGATCTTCATCCTCGTCGCCACCACCAAAGAGCGCCTGCAACAGGGTCTTGCGCTTGCCGCCGCCAGATGAGGCAGGGCCGGCACCGGCGCTGGAAGCAACCTGAATGGAGGAGGAGCTGACGCGCTTCTTGTAATCGGCAAGCGCCTGCTCATAACCGGGAAGCGGCTTGCCGTCGGAAGGAAGATGCAGCGTATTGCCGTTCGGGAAGATGCGGACGAGTTCCTGGCGGCTCATGCGCGGCCAGGCGCGAACGCCGCCGACATCCATGTGCACGAAGGGGGAGCCCGACGTCGGATAGAAACCGACGCCACCGATCTGCATCTGCATACCGATTTCACGAAGGCGGGCAAGCTTCACACCGGGGATATAAAAATCCATGGCCTTGCCGAGCATATGCTGGCTTTTTTCCGCGACACCCTTGGTGCGTGTCCGCAGCAAACCGTTGGTCTCCGGCGAGCGGAAGGCCGAAACGACGTTGATATAGTCGGTCGCGCCGCTGCGGCGATAAACTTCCCAGACGAGATCGAAAAGGCGCGGGTCCATGCGTGTCGGCTGGTTGCGCCGCCAGTCGCGCAGGAAGCGGTTCAGCTCCTGCAGACCTTTCTGGTCATATTTTCCATTGCGCTTGAAGGTGATGACCGCCTTCTCGCGTGTATGGATATAATACAGTTTGAGGCTTCGCGTCTCGGCGGCGGCTTCCGTCGCCGAAACACCTACGAAAGGCATTGCGGCGAGCATCAGGCAGGCAAAGGTGACAGCGCGCGCCGACAGCTTCGTGCATATATCCTTGATCAAGCCGCGCGCGATCTTAGTCGAAAGCGCGTTATTCCGATGCAGATATGGCAATTCGATCCCCGCCTGGAAGACAATTTCTGTCACATTGCCTCAAATGAACGTCAAATACGGTGACACGATGGCAAAATTGCCACACACATACAACCTTCCTCTACATAGTGAATCAGCCACTAACAAGAGGTTTATAGACGGTAAGCGGATATCCTTGCTCAGAAGTTAACGAATTTACGATCTGCCTTCGAATGCGGGGTTTGTGCGCTCAGGCTGCATCTCGAAGGGGATCGTCGGGATCGATGCCATAATCTTTCAGCTTTCGGTAAAGAGTCGAACGGCCGATACCAAGCTTTCTGGCGACCTGGCTCATCTGCCCGCGATAGAAGCGCAGGGCGAAACGGATGAGCTCCTCCTCGATCTCGGCCAGTTTGCGGATGTTGCCCGATTCATCCATGCTGGAGATCAGGTTTCCGCCCCGGTAAATGGTGGTGGAAATATCCGACGGCTCCTCGATGACGGCGTGGTTTTCAGCGGCCGGTGGCGGGGCCGGCGAATAGGCCGCAAGCTTCAGCGACGCTCCAGATGGTGTGCGGATGACATCGTCCGCATCATCGCCGGTCGAAAATTCCGGCAGCTGAAGCGCGATCTGCGGAAAATCGGAATCCGACAGTTCCTCGCCCTGTGAGAGCACTACCGCACGGAAGACGGCGTTTTCGAGCTGGCGGATATTGCCCGGCCAGTCATAGGCCGTCAGCAGCGCCAGCGCGCTGGCATTGAGGCCGACGGGATTTGGCAATTTCTGTTCTGCCGAAAAGCGCTCGGCGAAAACCCGCGCCAGATGGGGAATATCTTCCTTGCGGCGGCGCAGCGCTGGAATGGTGATCGGGAAGACATTGAGGCGATAATAAAGGTCTTCGCGGAAGCGACCTTCCTTCACCTCTTCGATGAGGTTCTTGTTGGTGGCGGAGATCAGCCGCACATTCACCTTCTGCACGCGTGCGGAGCCGACGGTTTCAATTTCGCCCTGCTGGACCGCGCGGAGCAGCTTCACCTGCACGTCCAGCGGCAGATCGCCGATTTCATCGAGGAACAGCGTGCCGCCATCCGCCTCCATGAATTTGCCGACATGTTTTTCCGTCGCGCCTGTGAAGGCTCCCTTTTCGTGGCCGAAGAGGATGCTTTCCACGAGATTATGGGGAATGGCGCCGCAATTGACGGTGATGAACGGCTTGCTCGCCCTGTCGCCGGCCGACTGGATGGCGCGGGCGACCATTTCCTTGCCCACACCGGATTCGCCTTCCAGCACCACGGGAATGCTGGACTGGGCGGCGCGCTGCGCGAGTTCGATGACCCTCAGCATTGCGGGGCTTGCGGAAACGATATCGGTAAAATTCACTGCATTGCTCCGTCCGCGCCGGCCCGTGCGGGCCTTTGCCTCTCTCCTGTCGAGCTTGAGCGCATTGGAGATGGCAGCGCCGATCCTTTCCGGCGAAACCGGCTTGACGACAAAATCGAAAGCGCCGGCGCGCATGGCCTGCACGACGGTATCGATGCCGCCCTGCCCCGTCTGGACAATGACGGGAACATCGGTGCCGAGTTCGCCGATAGCTTTGAGAAAGGTAAGCCCGTCCATTTCAGGCATCATGAGGTCGAGGACGATGACATTGATCTCGCCGCTATATTGCTTGAGCAGTTCCAGCCCCGCCTTGCCGTTTTCGGCGAGCAAGGCGAGATGCCCATAACGTTCCACCGCATTTTTGAGCAGGCGGCGCTGGACGGGATCATCGTCTATCACGAGAACATGCGCGGTCATTTTTAGCTCCGGTTTCCGGTTTATGGACCTGCTTCATGCGGTCCCTTATTCCGCACTCTGGCATGGGAGACTTGAACATCCAGTTTTGAGAATTGCTTGCATTTTATCCATTGCCGCGGGAAACAAGGTCCCCATATGCTTCGCACGCATAATCAGAAGGACACGTTCGATGACCCTCAACCGCCCTACCCCGCAACCCGTCTTCTCCCTTGCCGAAACTGCCGGTCCGGCGCTTGGCGACCTGCCCGGCTGGAAGCTCTCGGACCTCTATCCGTCGGGTGATTCGCCGGAATACAAGGGCGATCTCGACAAGGCGGCGTCGATGGCGGCGGCTTTCGAGAAGAAATGGAAGGGCAAGCTTGAAGCAGCCGCGAAGGCGACGGGCGAAAACGGCATCGGCGCCGCGCTCAAGGAATATGAAGCGCTGGACGATCTCATCGGCCGCATCGGCTCCTTTGCCGGGCTCACCTATTTTTCCGATACGTCGAACCCGGCAAACGGCAAGCTTTACGGCGATGCCCAGGCAAAGCTGACGGATATTTCCTCTCACCTCCTGTTCTTCACCCTTGAGCTCAACCGCATCGATGACGCCACGATGGACGCCTGCATGGCGAATGACGCCGCGGCGGGTCACTACCGCCCATGGCTGGTGGATTTGCGCAAGGACAAGCCGCACCAGCTCGACGACCAGCTGGAGCAGCTATTCCTCGAAAAATCGATGACCAGCGCGGCGGCCTTCAACCGCCTGTTCGACGAGACGATGGCCGATCTGCGTTTCGACATTGACGGCGCGAGCCTGCCGCTGGAGGTGACGCTCAACATGCTGCAGGAGCCGGAGCCGGAAACCCGAAAAAAAGCGGCTCAGGCGCTGAGCGCCACCTTCAAGGACAATCTGCGCGTCTTCACGCTCATCACCAACACGCTTGCCAAGGACAAGGATATTTCCGACCGCTGGCGCAAATTCGAGGATATTGCCGATAGCCGCCATCTCGCCAACCGCGTCGAGCGCGAGGTGGTCGATGCCTTGGCGGCGGCGGTCAAGAAGGCCTATCCGCGCCTCTCCCATCGTTATTACGCCATGAAGGCGAGATGGCTCGGCATGGAACAAATGAATTATTGGGACCGCAACGCGCCGCTTCCCGATACGTCGAACACCATCATTCCCTGGGATGAGGCAAAGGACACCGTGCTTTCCGCCTATGGCAATTTCGCCCCCGAGATGGCCAATATTGCCCGCCGTTTCTTCGATGAAGAGTGGATCGACGCCCCCGCCCGCCCCGGCAAGGCGCCGGGCGCCTTCGCGCATCCGACCGTGCCCTCGGCTCATCCTTACGTGCTCGTCAACTATCTCGGTAAACCGCGCGACGTGATGACGCTTGCCCATGAGCTTGGCCATGGCGTGCATCAGGTTCTGGCCGGGGAGCAGGGCGCACTGATGTGCTCAACACCGCTGACGCTTGCCGAAACTGCCTCCGTCTTCGGGGAAATGCTGACTTTCCGCAAGCTGCTCGACGACACGAAAGATGTCCGGGAACGCAAGGCCATGCTCGCCCGCAAGGTCGAGGACATGATCAACACGGTCGTGCGCCAGATCGCTTTTTATGAATTCGAGCGCAAGCTGCACACCGCCCGCAAACAGGGAGAACTGACCTCCGAGCAGATCGGCGAACTGTGGCTGTCCGTTCAGGCCGAGAGCCTTGGTCCGGCAATCCGGATTTCCGAAGGCTACGAGACATGGTGGACCTACATCCCCCATTTCATTCACTCGCCGTTTTATGTTTATGCCTATGCCTTCGGCGACTGCCTGGTAAACTCGCTCTACGCGGTTTACCAGAAGGCCGAGACAGGTTTTCAGGAGAAATATTTCGAGCTTCTGAAGGCGGGCGGCACCAAGCACCATTCGGAGCTTCTGAAACCCTTCGGCCTCGATGCGACCGATCCCTCTTTCTGGGACAAGGGGCTTTCGATGATCGAGGGACTGATCGACGAGCTGGAAGCGCTGGATAACAAACAGGCTTAATCTCTTCCGCCGGCAGGGCTATCCTATTTCGGACAAGCTTTGCCGGTTGATATTGCCGGCAGAAGACACCGGCAACAATTCAGGCGACGAGCACAGGCAATGAAACGGAAACCCGCCGATCTGACCTTGAGGGAAACCCTGCGCTGGGAGCCGCAGACCGGCTTTCAGCGCATCGACCAGCATATGCGCCGACTGCTGCGCTCCGCCGACGCGCTCGGTTTTCGCGCGCCGGTCAATGCGGTTCAGGTGCTGGAAAAGAAGGTGGGTGGCGAAAAGCCGCTCTGCGTTAGGCTGGTCATGAACTACAAGGGCGAACTCGATATCGAAACCGCCGACTTCCAGCCGTTGCGGCAGGATGCCCTCTGGCGGGTTCGCATCGCCCGGCAGACCACGCTCGACTCCTCCGACACCTTCTATCGCCACAAGTCCTCACGCCGCGAGCCCTATGATGCCGCCCGGGCCGAATTTTCAGCCGGGGAGGCCGACGAGGTGCTGCTGCTCAACGAGCGCGGCGAGTTGTGCGAGGGATCGTCCACCAGCATTTTCGTCGAAATGCCGGATGGGCAATTGCTGACGCCGCCGCTCGACAGCGGCATTCTGCCGGGTGTGCTGCGCGCCGATCTGATCCGCGAACGCAGGGCACGTGGACAGGCGCTGAAACCGGAAGACATTGCCGGCCGGAAACTCTTCGTCGGCAATTCACTGCATGGGTTGATTGCGGCGGAACTCGTTTAAACAGTCACCGCCAGAAGCCGGTCGCGGCCCTTTTCCTTGGCCGCATAAAGAGCCTGATCCGCCCGCATGAAAACATCGTCGGCGCTCTCGGGCGCGCGATAGACCGTTAGCCCGGCCGAGCAGCTATAGGAAAAATCCGGAAATTCGGAGAGGGGCCTCGAAAGGCGCACCTTCTGCAGCAGCCGTTCGACGATCTCCCGGCCCTCGGCCACCGTGCTGCGCGGCAGGATGAGCATGAATTCCTCACCGCCGATCCTGCCGAAACAATCCACCCGCCGGATGACGGAATGGGCGATGCCGACGAAATCGCGAAGCACCGCATCCCCGCATTTATGACCGAAACGGTCGTTGATCTGCTTGAAGAAATCGATATCGAGCGTGCACAGGCAAAAAGGCGTTTCCAGCCCCTTGGCAACCCGTTCCACCTGCAAAGCCAGCTTGGCGAAGACGAAACGGCGGTTTGCCGTTCCCGTCAATTCATCCGTCTGCGAGGCGCGGACTGCCAGATCCCGGTCCTGCCGCAGCGTTCTGTAGCCCTGGCGCAATTCGGTGACGTCGCTTGCAACGCACAGCATCCAGCCATCCTGCTGCACCGTTTCCGTCATCCAGAACCAGCGGCCGTCATGCATATCCATCTCAAAGGCGCGGTAGGGCAGCTTGCCGCGCCGGGACTGCGCCGACAGCAGCCATCCCTCGAAATCGTTGTTGCGGACGACGACACCGGTGCGCAGCCGATGGTTCAGCCGCATGATATCCGCCCAGGTGGGGAAATCGCCGGCGGCGAGCTGAAAGCTTTCCCGAAACGACGGATTGGCATGGCGCAACCGGTCCTCGGAATCGTAAAGCGCAATAAGAACGGGGGTGGCACTCTGAAGCGCTGCGACACGCTCGATAAGATTATTCAACAGGCAACTCTCCCGTGATGGCGAAAATTCCCCCGTCGTCATCCGGCCAAAGCCCCCAAGCCTTTGGACATAGAGAGGAAAAGAAGAACTTAATTATAAACTCACTATCTAAAATGCGAAGAGGCAGAATGCAGTGGAAAGGGTGCGCGCGACCGTCTTGCCGTCGCCATCGTCATATGTCCGTCATCCACCTGCCCTTTATTGTGGCACGCTTTTGTGATCTAGCTTACTTATTGGCTAAAAAAGGAAAATTGACGAATGACGGATAAAAACCACCCGATTTACGGCGATATTGACGGCCCCATCATCATGATCGGCTTCGGCTCCATCGGGCGCGGCACTCTTCCGTTGATCGAACGTCATTTCAATTTCGACAGGACCCGGCTCGTCGTCATCGACCCGCGCGAAGACATCGCCGCCTTTCTGGCCGAAAGGAACATCCGCCATATCCAGACGCATCTGACCAAGGAAAACTACCGCGAGATTCTCAAGCCGCTCCTCAAGGGCGTTCAGGGCCAGGGCTTCTGCGTCAATCTTTCGGTCGATGCCGCCTCCGTCGATCTGATGCGGATCTGTCGCAAGCATGGCATGCTCTACATCGACACGGTCGTCGAACCCTGGCCCGGTTTTTATTTCGACGCCGATGCCGATAATGCGGCCAGAACCAATTATTCGCTGCGCGAAACCATGTTGAAGGAGAGGGCACGCAAGCCGGGCGGCACGACTGCGGTTTCCACCTGCGGCGCCAATCCGGGCATGGTGTCCTGGTTCGTGAAACAGGCACTCGTCAATCTCGCCAAAGATACCGGCCTCGACATCGAGGAGCCGCAGCCGCATGACCGGGAAGGCTGGGCAAACTTGATGAAGCGGCTTGGCGTCAAGGGCGTGCATGTGGCCGAGCGCGATACCCAACGGGCGAAAGAGCCGAAACCCTTCGGCGCTTTCTGGAACACATGGTCGGTCGAAGGTTTTATCGCGGAAGGTTTTCAGCCGGCCGAACTCGGCTGGGGAACGCATGAAAACTGGATGCCGAAAAACGCAAAAAAGCAGAAAAAGGGAAGCAAGGCGGCGATCTATCTCGATCAGCCCGGCGCCAATACGCGGGTGCGGACATGGTGTCCGGGCCTTGGGCCGCAATACGGGTTTCTCGTCACGCATAACGAAGCGATTTCGATTTCCGACTATTTCACCGTCCGCAACGATGATGGCGACGTGACCTATCGGCCGACCTGCCACTATGCCTACCATCCCTGCAATGACGCCATTCTTTCCCTGCATGAGCTTTTCGGCAATGGCGGCACCCCCCAGCAGATCCAGCATGTGCTCGGCGAAGACGAGCTTGTCGACGGCGCCGATGAACTCGGCGTTCTTCTTTATGGCCATGACAGGAATGCCTATTGGTATGGCTCGCGGTTGAGCCTGCAGGAAGCACGCTCACTCGCCCCCAACCAGAATGCGACCGGATTGCAGGTCAGCTCCGCTGTGCTCGCGGGTATGGTCTGGGCGATCGAAAATCCGCAAGCCGGCATCGTCGAGGCGGATGAAATGGATTACCGCCGTTGCCTTGAGGTACAGCGCCCTTATCTCGGACCCGTCGAGGGACATTATACCGACTGGAAGCCGACCGATGGCCGCCCCGGTCTGTTTCCCGACAATATCGATACGTCCGATCCCTGGCAGTTTCGCAACATCCTCGTGCGCTGACGGGGCGGAGTCTCATATTTGTCACGCAGGGGCTTTCCTGCAGGACATCAGGAACCGGGGAGAGCGAACAACGTTGCCTTGAAATAAGCAACGCTTCGCGGCATGGTCGAAGCACAGAAGGTTTCATCGAATCGCAGGAGAACAGGCCCATGAACTTCAAGACAAGCGCTGCTTTGCTTTCAGCCGCCATCGCGGTGTCTTCATGCGTCGCGCCGGGTCCCTCCCAGCAGACCTCGATGGCGCCTTCGCTTTCCCGCGGCCCGGCCGTCGACGGTCGCTGGATCGACCGCAACGGCATCGTATCGACATTCCAGAACGGCGCCTTCTCCACCCGTTCGACCGATACCAACACGCTTCTGGCCTCCGGCACCTATGTGACGATTTCGCCGACGCTTTACGAAATCAACATGACCTCGCTAGTGCGCAACACGCAGTCGCGCGTCAACTGCGCCCTCGTCTCCCCGTCACAATTGAACTGCACGACGGACACGAACAGCCAGTTCTCGCTGACGCGCCAGGGCTGATAACGTCACCTTTTCAAAGAGATGATCTTCTGGAACGCACGCCTCAGGCGTGCGTTTTTGTTTATTGTGCGCCTGTCATAATTTCGCTTGCGGCGATTGCCGCTAAATGGAAACATCGCGCTTTGAAAGACTGACATGATTTCAGATTAGAAAATGAGCACGGCCGGAGGATGATCGACCCCCGGGCTTCCGCTTTGAACAGGAGAGAGGGACCATGAAGAAAATTTTGGGACTGGGCATGCTGAGCGTTTCGGCGATAACGCTTTCGGCCGGAGCGGCTCTGGCCGATTATGAGCTCAACATTCTTCACATCAACGATTTTCACTCCCGTATCGAATCGATCAACAAGTTCGACTCGACCTGCTCGGCGGAAGAAGAAGGCAAAAACGAATGCTTCGGCGGCGCCGCCCGTCTTTTGACCGCAATCAATCAGACCCGTGATGCCCTGAAGGCTCAAGGCAAGAATGTCCTCCTGCTCAATGCCGGCGACAATTTCCAGGGATCGCTGTTCTACACCACCTACAAGGGCACGGTGGAAGCGGAAGTGCTGAACGCCATGAAGTTCGACGCCATGACCGTCGGCAACCATGAGTTCGACGACAGCGAGGACGGGCTTGCCGGCTTCCTCGACAAGGTGCAGTTCCCCGTCGTTACCGCCAATGTGGTGGCCACCGCCGCCTCGAAAATCGGCGATCGCGTCAAGCCGTCCATCGTGCTCGAAGTCGGCGGACAGAAAATCGGTATTGTCGGCGCGGTCGCGAACGACACGGCGGAACTGGCAACGCCCGGTCCCAATATCACCATCGCCGAAGATGTCGCGAAAATCAGCGAGCAGGTGCAGAAGCTGAAGCAGGACGGCGTCGACAAGATCATCGCGCTCACCCATGTCGGCTATCCGCGCGATCTCGAATTCATCGCCAAAATCCCTGACGTCGACGTCGTGGTCGGCGGCCACACACATACGCTGCTTTCCAACACCGACCAGAAGGCCGAAGGCCCCTATCCGACCCTCGTCGACAATCCCGGCGGCTACAAGGTTCCGGTCGTTCAGGCCGGACAGTACAGCAAATATCTGGGCGACCTCAAAGTGGTCTTCGACGACAGTGGCGTGGTCAAGGAAAGCAAGGGCGATCCAATTCTCATCGACTCCTCCTTCAAGCCCGATGAAGCCACGCTGAAGCGCATCGATGAGCTGAAGGCGCCGATCGAGGCTCTGAAATCGAAGGTCGTCGGCTCTTCGGAAGGCCCGATCGAGGGAGACCGCAAGGTTTGCCGCGTGAAGGAATGCTCCATGGGCAATCTGGTGGCAGATGCAACGCTTGCGCGCGTCAAGGATCAGGGCGTGACCATCGCTTTCGCCAATAGCGGCGGCCTGCGCTCCTCCATCGATGCCGGCGATGTCTCCATGGGCGAAGTGCTCACGGTTCTGCCGTTCCAGAACACCGTCGCGACCTTCCAGCTGAAGGGCGAGGATATTCGCGCCGCCCTCGAAAACGGCGTCAGCCAGATCGACGACGGCGCTGGTCGTTTCATGCAGGTCTCCGGCCTGAAATATTCCTTCGACCGCTCGAAGCCGGCCGGCGGCCGGGTCGTTTCGGTCGAGGTCAAGGAAGGCGACGCTTTCGTGCCTCTCGATCCCGCCAAGACCTATATCGTCGCGGCCAATAATTACGTGCGTACCGGCGGCGATGGCTTCAAGGTCTTTGCGACCAAGGCCATCAACGCCTATGACTTCGGCCCCAACCTCGAGGAAGCCGTTGCGGCCTATATCACCGCCAACAGCCCCTATAAGCCCTACACGGATGGCCGTATCAGCGAAGTGACGCCTGCCGGTTATGTCGCGCCGGCAAAGCCTGCGGCAGCTGCGCCGGCCGCAACCGCACCTGCGCCGACCGCTACACCCGCTCCCGCAGCACCTGCTGCCACAGCACCGGCCGCCACGGCTCCGGCCACGGCGACGCCCGCCGCAGCCGCTGCCGCCGCCAGCAAATATGTCGTTGAAAAGGGCGACTCGCTCTGGAAGATCGCAGCCGAGAAATATGGCGACGGCGCTCTCTGGAGCAGGATTGCCAAGGCAAACACGCTGAGGCATCCGAACCACATCGAGATCGGCGAGGAGCTGGAACTGCCGGCTCAATAAGCTGGACGGGAACAGACAGGGCAATTTGCCGCAGACAGGAAGCCGGCCCTCGGAGATCGGGGCCGGCTTCTTATTTTCCTTTTAAAAACAAATCCTTACAGATCAAATTTTGGCAAAGGACATCCTGCAGCGCCCCCCGCCCCGGAAATAGCCTCCGCCGGTGGTTTAATCCTGAAAAATTTCGTCTAGAACACGTGAACAAATTGACGGCACGAGCGTATAGCTCGGGCATTGCCGGCCCAACCCCGTCGCGGTTTGCGTTCGGCGCGCATAAACAGAAGATGGAGCGTTTCCGCCCTTGTCCGAAACGGAACCGCTCCTTCATACAACCAGTCCGAGTTTCAGGGTGTCATTCATGGCGACAGAACTATCCGCACTCCCCGCAAACCATCCCCGCACGGCATTTGGCAAGGTCGGCGTCCTGCTCGTCAACCTCGGCACGCCTGACGGTACGGACTATTGGCCGATGCGCCGTTATCTGGCGGAATTCTTGAGCGACAAGCGGGTAATCGAATGGTCGCGTCTCTACTGGTATCCGATCCTTTACGGCATTGTCCTCAACAAGCGCCCGCAGAAAGTCGGTAAGGCCTATGAAGAAATCTGGAACCACGAGCGCAATGAAAGCTATCTGCGCACCTATACTCGCAGCCAGGGAGAACTGCTGGCGGAAGCACTGAAGGACCTGCCCAATGTCGCTGTCGACTGGGGCATGCGTTACGGCCAGCCCTCCATCGCCTCGAAGATCGACGCGCTGAAGGAACAGGGTTGCGAAAAAATCCTGCTTTTCCCGCTTTACCCGCAATATGCCGCCTCGACGACGGCAACCGTGAACGACAAGGCTTTCGAGCATCTGATGAAGCTGCGCTGGCAGCCCGCCATCCGCACCGTACCGCCCTATCACGACGATCCGGCCTATATCGAAGCGCTCGCCGCCTCCGTCAAAAACCATCTGGCGACGCTGGACTGGGAGCCGGAAATGCTGATCACCTCTTTCCACGGCATTCCGCAATCCTATTTCAAAAAGGGCGATCCCTATTATTGTCACTGCCAGAAAACCGCACGGCTGCTGCGCGAGGCACTGGGGCGGACAGAGAAAAATTTCATGATCACCTTCCAGTCGCGTTTCGGACCGGAAGAATGGTTGCAGCCCTATACCGACAAGACCGTGGAAAAGCTGGCGTCGGAAGGCATCAAGCGCATCGCCGTGATGAATCCCGGCTTCGTTTCGGATTGTCTTGAGACACTGGAAGAAATCGCCGGTGAAGCGGGCGAGATTTTCCTGCATAATGGCGGAGAGAAATTTACCCATATTCCCTGCCTGAACGACAGCGCCGAGGGCATGAATGTTCTCGAAAAGGTTGTGCGGCGGGAGTTGCAAGGATGGGTGTAATCTTGCCATAACGATGCCGGGGTAAAACCCGGACGGTTCCGATCAGGAGGAAAAGTGATGATTGCATTGGGCGGTTTCGACATCGTCGTCATGGCAGCGGTGGTTCTCGTTATTCTGGTGCTGTTTGCCGGCATCAAGACCGTCCCCCAGGGGCATCGTTACACGGTTGAACGGTTCGGGCGCTACACCCGCACGCTCGAACCCGGCCTGAACCTCATCGTACCGTTCTTCGAAAGCATCGGCTCGAAAATGAATGTGATGGAGCAGGTGCTCCACATCCCGACGCAGGAAGTCATTACCCGCGACAATGCCAGTGTCTCCGCCGACGCCGTCACCTTCTATCAGGTCCTCAATGCGGCGCAGGCCGCCTATCAGATCGCCAATCTGGAAATGGCCATCGAAAACCTCACCATGACCAATATCCGTTCGGTGATGGGCTCGATGGACCTCGACGAATTGCTGTCGAACCGCGACGCCATCAACGACCGCCTGCTGCGTGTGGTGGACGAGGCGGTGGGACCATGGGGCATCAAGGTCACCCGTATCGAAATCAAGGACATCGCACCGCCGAAGGATCTCGTCGATTCCATGGCGCGGCAGATGAAGGCCGAGCGCGAAAAACGCGCGCAGGTGCTGGAAGCCGAAGGCGCCCGCAATGCCCAGATCCTGCGCGCGGAAGGCGCAAAGCAATCCGCCATTCTGGAGGCGGAAGGCCAGCGCGAGGCGGCATTCCGCGATGCCGAGGCGCGCGAGCGTCTGGCCGAGGCCGAAGCCAACGCCACCCGCATGGTCTCGGAAGCCATCGCCGCCGGCAATGTCCACGCCATCAACTATTTCGTCGCCCAGAAATATACCGAGGCTCTCGCAGAGATCGGCACGGCGAAGAATTCCAAGATCGTGCTGATGCCGATGGAGGCTTCGGCGCTGATCGGTTCCCTCGGCGGTATCGGCACGATTGCGAAAGAGGTCTTCGGTGACAGGGGCGATGCGCCGACTGCGCCTGCCACTTCCACCTCGTCCCGCTCCGTGCCGCCGACGCGGCCTTCCGGCCAGAGCATCAACGTCACGACCCCCGGCAATCCCTTCGGTTCCTCGTCGGAGAAGTGATGATGCTGCAACGGCTTGCCACTGAGCTGGGACCATGGAGCTGGTGGATTGTCGCCTTCGTGCTTCTGGCCGCCGAACTCATCGCTCCCGGCGTATTCCTGATCTGGATCGGCCTCGCCGCGCTGGTCATAGGCGCGGTCTCGCTGCTTTTATGGGATGCGGCATTCTGGGCCTGGCAATTGCAGCTGGTGCTGTTTGCCGCGCTTTCCGTCGTCTTCGCCCTGCTCGGACGGAAATATTTCGGCAGGAACCGGGCGGCAAGCGACGAGCCCTTCCTCAACCAGCGTGAGGCAAGCCTTGTCGGCCGCACCGCTACCCTCCAGGAACCGATTGTCGAAGGGCGTGGCCGGATCAGGCTGGACGATACCTGGTGGCCGGTCAACGGCGAAGACCTGCCGGCCGGCACCCGTGTGAGAATTGCTTCCGCACGCGGACGCACGCTGACAATCGAGCCGTTGGACCGATAGATTCAGACCAGCTTTTTCAGGATCGGCGGTGGCTTCAAGCCACGCCAATTCTCAAGAGATCGTGGAAATGCACCAGCCCGATGGGCCGGTTGTCATCATCGATGACAATCAGCGCGCCAATGTGGAATTTTTCCAGCGTCGCCAGTGCGCTGGTCGCCAGCACCGATTTTTTGACGGTCTTCGGCGTGCGGGTCATGATGTCATCGACCGTCATTTCGGCGAGGTTGCGCGACAGGTTGCGCGCCATATCGCCTTCGGTGACGATGCCGCACAGGCGGCCATCCTCGTCCAGAATGCCGACACAGCCGAAATGCTTGCGGGAGAGAACCCCGACCGCTTCCGGCATGGCCGTTCCCTTGTTGACCAGCGGCACACGATCACCGGTATGCATGATATCGCTGACCAGCGTCAGGCTCGCCCCCAGCTTGCCGCCGGGATGAAACACCTTGAAATCGCCCGCGGTGAAATTGCGCGCCTCCAGCAGCGCAACGGCAAGGGCATCGCCCAGCGCAAGCTGCATCAACGTAGAGGTCGTCGGCGCAAGGCCAAGCGGGCAGGCTTCCTGCTCATTGGGAACCAGCAGCACGATATCGGAAGCCTGTGCCAGCGATGAATTTTCCGAGCAGGTGAGCGCGATCAACGGAATGGAGAAACGGCGCGAATAGTTGATGATGCTACGCAGTTCCGCGCTTTCGCCGCCCTTGGAAATGGCCAGCACAACATCATCGCCGCCGATCATGCCGAGATCGCCGTGATTGGCCTCCGCCGCATGCACAAAAAAGGCAGGCGTCCCGGTAGAGGCGAAAGTGGCGGCAAGCTTCGCGCCTATGTGGCCGCTTTTACCGACCCCGGTAATAATGAGACGGCCATTCGACTGGCCGATGGTCTCGATCGCCTTGCAGAAGGGGGCTGAAAGACCGTTCCTCAAAGCATCCTCAAGGGCGGCAAGGCCAGCCCGCTCCATCGAAATCGTCCGCACGGCGGATTCGATTGCATTGTCTTCGACCAGTTTGACGGCGCGCGTAATCATGGCCGACTGTTACTCTTTCAGCCAGAATAAGTCCACTCTCCAGCCGACAGGCACCGGGTTTTAGTCGATGTCGTCCAAAAATGTTCGACGGTTTCAGTCCAACGACATGTCATCAATGACGCCGGTCCGGCGGAGAAATCTCCTCCATCGTTCCAAGCCGCTTGAAAGGGATGTTTTCCTCGTCGACCAGATATCGCCCGAGCGTCCTTACCCATGAGACCGAGCCGTCGCTGCGGCGCACGGCATATTCCTGATTATAAAAACTCGCGGCCTTCAGGGTGATCAACGCCGTTTCGATCACGTGGTTTCGATGATCGAGGTCCACTTTTTCAAGCATCTGAAAAATGCTGATGCCCTGCATCGCCTCCCGCAGCGGAATCCCGAAGAGTTCAGCACATACTTCATCTAGGTAGAAACGGTCATTGGTAATATCCCAACAATAAAAACCGACCTGCTTGGCGTTCAAAACGGGATTCATGAAACGACGCTGTCACACAAAATAAAATTCAATACCACTTGCTGCGCAATAGACGATCAGCCGCTGTAAACTATAGGGCGATTCCGTGCCAAATTGAAACGTTTTAATCTTCTCATATTAGAATTTTTTTGCATTTATGACTATTCTTCTCCAGTAACCGAGGTGAGTGAAATCGGCCCACCGGGTCTGATGATCGGCGCCGTTGGCTTTGCGCCCCTGCCATAACACTGAAATCCCGTCGATCTTTATCAACTGTTAACCATAAAAAACCTATTGTTAAAGCGATGTTAAAACTTGCGTCGCCTGTCTGGTCCCTGGTTTCTTCACGTCATTTCATCGGCCTGTCACTCATCGGGCCTGAGGAGATGTCTTGTTGGCCCTTCGATCCGGCATCGGCCCAACTTGCCGGGTGAAAAGGAATGAATGTGAAGGGCACCGCCACACGTCTGCCGACGTCGCGGAAAGCAGCAACCCTGCTGCTCGCCTGCACGATTTTTTACCCGCAGGGAAGCACCTTCGCGCAGACTGCAACGACAGCCATACCGGTATTGCCGGGCAGCGCTTCTGCCGTCGACGGAGCAGCTTCATCCACACCGGCCACGGACAATGGGGTGAGCACTAGCACTAGCACGGGCACTGTCCCTTCCACAGCTACGCCCACGCCCGAACAGCAACTCTGGCGTCCGTCCAACAATCCCGGCGATCCGATTTACGAACAGCAGGACGAAGCGGGCCAACCCTATGCCGAGGGCGAAAACCCCTATGAGCCGACGGTGGACGGTGGCGAAAATCCACGGATAGCCACCGAACCGGGTCAGACGCCCGGCATCCGGCTCGGCACATTCCTGCTGCGGCCTTCGATCAGCCAGACGATCAATACGGAAAAGCAGACGAATACCGGCGGCCCTTCCAGACGCAATTATCTGACGACAGGCATACGCGGTACGCTCACCAGCGACTGGTCCCGTCACGCCTTGACGGTGACGGGCGACGGCGCCTGGGAGAAAAATTTCGGCAGCGACAAGGACGGCGAAGAACCCCGGGCCAGGATAGAGGCCGATCTGCGCCTTGATCTCGGCGAAGAAACGACGGCCAATCTCAAGGCCGGTTACGATTTCAGCCGCGAAGACACGACGGACCCCAATGCTCTCACCGGCGCTGCCGTGCAGGGCGGAGAACACCGCTTCACCACCAGCGCATCGATAGAGCGGGATTTCGGCAAGCTGCGCGGCCTGGCAGCGCTCGATCTCTCGCGCACGGTCTATACGGATGCGAAAGGCGTCGACGGCCGGCCGATCAGCCTCAGTGACCGCGACCAGAACGGCGCGAACCTGCGCGGACGCATCGGTTATGAATTGTCGCCGGCGCTCATCCCCTTCCTCGAACTGAATGCCGGGACGACCAAATATGACAGGCGTCTCGACAATTCGGGCTATGCCCGCTCCTCCAATGCCTATGGGGCGAAGGTCGGCGCGGAAGTCGATCTTGGCGAAAAGACCCGCGGCGAGGCCGCCATCGGCTATCTGCGCAAGCAATATGACGATGATCGCCTTGCCTCGATCGGCGCATTGACGCTGGATGGCGAGCTCAACTGGTCACCCCAGCGGGGCACCAATGTCAATCTCGGGCTGCGCACGACGATAGAGGACTTTGCCGGCGGACCGCAGGGTGGCTGGATTTCCTATCGGCTGGATGCCGGCCTGACCCACGAATTGCGCAGCAACCTCGTTGCCCGCCTGACGGGACAGATCGTGCATCGCACATTCCCCTCTTCCGACATGGAAAATGCCGTTGAATATACCGCGGGCGCCGGCCTGACCTGGGGGCTGAACCGCTATCTCGACCTGACGGCGGACGTCAGCTATCAGTGGACACCGGTTTATGACAGCAGCGAGCTGCGCGTCGGCGCAGGACTTGTCCTTAAGCGATAGGCTTCGGCCAAAAAGAAATCCCGGCGCTGAGGCCGGGATTCCGTTGTTGTTCTGGTGAATTACTTCAACCCGTTGATCAGGGCCTTGATCGGCTCTTCGATCGCCGGGCGAATATCGCCACGCTCCAGCGCGAAGGCGACGTTGGCAAGGATGAAACCATCCTTGGCGCCGCAATCGAAGGTCTGTCCACGGAAATGATAGCCGGAGAACTGCTGCGACTTGGCGAGCGTCAGCATGCCGTCCGTCAGCTGGATTTCGTTGCCGGCGCCACGCTCCTGATTTTCGAGAATGTCGAAAATCTCGGGCTGAAGAATATAACGGCCGTTGATGTAGAAATTCGACGGCGCCGTACCCTTGGCAGGCTTTTCGACCATTTCAGTGATCTTGAAACCTTCACCCACGGCATCACCCACGCCGACGATACCGTATTTATGCGTCTGGTCGGGAGCGCATTCCTGCACCGCGATGACGTTGCCCTGGGTCTGGTCATAAAGTTCGACCATGCCCTTGAGGCAGCTTTTCTGCGAATGCATGATCATATCGGGCAAGAGCACGGCGAAAGGCTCGTCACCGACGATATCACGGGCGCACCAGACCGCATGGCCAAGACCGAGCGGCACCTGCTGGCGCGTGAAGCTCGCAGTACCCGCCTTGGGCAGAAGGCCGGCCAGCAATGTCAGCTCGGCATTCTTGTTGCGCTCGCGCAGCATCTGTTCAAGTTCAAATTGAATATCAAAATAATCTTCGATCACCGCCTTGCCGCGGCCAGTGACAAATACAAAATGCTCAATGCCCGCTTCCGCCGCCTCATCGACGACGTATTGAATGACCGGCTTGTCGACGACGGTGAGCATTTCTTTCGGAACCGCCTTGGTTGCGGGCAGGAAACGCGTGCCGAGACCTGCGACCGGAAATACGGCCTTCCGAATTTTCTTCTGTTCTACCACATATCCCTCCTGAGAGATAAAACTTGATCACAATCCCCGCACGCTGTTGTTATTTCAAAAATAACAACGTTTTGTAAAGGGTGACGCTACCATCTATTAATGGTAAAGAATTTGTTGACGTTCTTTTGTTATCCATGATGACGCCCGATGCGTTTTCGCAATCGAAATGACATTCGAGAGAACGAAAGACAGACGATGACAAAGATGATCCTTTCAGATGTCCGCAAATTCGGCTGCATGGTGGTTGCAGGCCTGGCAATCTCGCTGGCGCCCGTTTCGGCCCGCGCCGATCAGGGATTCCGTCAGTGGATCAACCAGTTCTATGCAACAGCCGCGAAAGAAGGCATTAGCAAGGCGACCTATCAGAAGGCCTTTGCCGGTGTCAGCGAGCCGGATCCCGACGCGCTGCGCAAGGCCACCTTCCAGCCGGAATTCACCACGCAGATATGGGATTATCTCGATTCCCGCGTCAATCCGTACACGGTGCGGATCGGCCGCGAGATGAAGATGAAGCACGCGACGACCCTCAACTGGATCGAGCGTAACTTTAACGTCGACAAGCACATCATTCTCGCCATCTGGTCGATGGAATCGAATTACGGCGCGGTTCTCGAAAAACCCGAACGTCTGCACAACATCCCGCAGGCGCTGGCAACGCTCGCCTATTCCGATCCCAAACGCGCCAAATTCGCGCGCACGCAATTGATCGCCGCTCTGAAGATTCTTCAGGCGGGCGATGTCACGCCGAAACAGCTGACAGGCTCCTGGGCGGGCGCGATGGGTCACACCCAGTTCATTCCCACCAGCTACCTGCTTTATGCGGTGGATGCGGATGGCAACGGCAAGCGCGACATCTGGCACTCCGTTCCGGACGCACTGGCAACTGCTGCCAATCTTCTTTCCAAAAACGGCTGGGAGCCCGGCCGCACCTGGGGTTATGAAACCGCCGTTCCGCGTGGCGGCGCCCGTTATGAAGGGCAAACGAAGACCATTGCGGAATGGACAAAGCTCGGCTTTGCCCGCCCGAACGGCAAGAACTTCACGCGCGGTTCCGATCGCGCCATGCTGAAATTGCAGGGCGGAGCAAACGGCCCCGGCTTCCTGATGATGAAAAACTTCTTCACCATCAAGAAATACAACGCATCCGACAGCTATGCGCTCGCCGTCGGCCTGCTTGCGGATGAGATCGCCGGTTATGGCGGCATGCAGCAGAAATGGCCGCGCCCCGATGGGACGCTGGACATTCGTGAAAAATTCGAGCTGCAGACCCGCATGAAGGAGCTCGGCTATTATGACGGCGAGGTGGATGGGAACTTCGGCTCCGGTTCGAAAGCCGCCATCAGCGCCATCCAGTCGCGCATGGGTATGGAAACCGACGGCCAGCCGTCGCAGCGGTTGCTGAGAGCCCTGCGCAATTGATAATGTGCCGGTGAATTCGGCGGCGGCGTGAGCGCCGCCGATGCATCCGGAAAGGTTGATGTCATGAGTAGGAAACCTGCGGCGAAGAACGGAAGAACCGGCTGGCGTTTCTGCGCCGTCCTTCTTTGCGCTGTCCTTACCGTGCCGCTCGTTCCTTCCGAAAGCTTCGCCCAGGAGCAACGGCGCACCCTATTTGAAATGCTCTTCGGCAGACCGGTGGGCCGCGATGGCGGATCCGGGCGCGAATATCAGCCCCGCAACCGCCGCGATTTTCCGTCTGCTCCGCGCGAAAGATCGGTCACCCGCCCGCAACCCGCCAGAAAAGCGCCCTCGGTAGTGCAGATGCGGACCGCGAAGCCGGAGCCAGCCGCCAAGCTTGAAAATGCGCGGCGCGTTCTGGTCATCGGCGATTTTCTTGCCGGCGGCATGGGTGAAGAACTGGTCAATGCCTTCGCCAGTTCGCCTGCAATCGCCGTCGATGTGCGTGCCAATGGTTCTTCCGGCCTCGTCCGTACCGATTATTACGACTGGTTCACCAACCTGCCGCAATTCATCAGCGAGACCAAACCGGCCACCATCGTCATCATGATGGGATCGAACGATCGCCAGCAGATGCAGATCGGCGATATCAGGGAAAAATTCGGTACGGAGGTCTGGTTCAAGGAATATGAGCGGCGGATCGACGAGCTTCTGGCCATTGCCGGACGCCCAAAGGTACCGCTCTTGTGGGTTGGCATGCCCGCCTTCCAGTCGCCATCGCTTTCGGCCGATCTCGTCGGTTTCAACCGGCTTTATCGCAGCCATGTCGAGAAATATGGCGGCGAATTCGTGGACGTCTGGGACGGTTTCGTCGATGAGGCGGGAAAATTCGTCATCACCGGTTACGACATGAACGGCCAGCAGGCGCGCCTGCGCGAGGCTGATGGCATAGGCATGACCCAGGCCGGCAAACGCAAGCTTGCGTTTTACGTCGAAAAATTCGTGCGCCGGCACCTCGATAGCGCTGGGCCGGACCTCGTGAAACTGGACGGCAGCAATCTGCCGGCGCTCACCTCCCTGCCTGCACTTGGCATCGATGCCGGGCAGGTACGCACCCAGCCTATCAGTCTCACCGATCCCAATCTCGATGGCGGCGACAAGCTGCTGGGCGATGCCCCTTTGGCCGCCGGACCGACACGCGTATCCGTGGTGGAATCGCCGCGCGAGCGGTTGACCAAGCGGGGCGAGATGGCCGATGCACCGGCAGGCCGCATCGATGACTATCGTGTGGCGCCCGATACCACACAGGCAAAACAATAAGCCCTTTCGCAGCGGCCTGACCGCCCCGCAGCGGGCGTAATGTTTAGGCAATCCGCACATGACAGGATAAGTGAAGCTTTTCAGGAATGCGGGGTTGGCCATCCACCATTCCCTGTCCCCTTTTAGCATGGCGACATCTATTTGACGGCGACGCCTCGCTTGTTCGTAGCGTCAGCAGCGCCGTCGTTTTTTGCCTTTCGCCGCGCCCCTTTCCGGAAGGTACGCCGGACAATACCGAGATGAATTCATGCGCCTGCTGCTTGTTGAAGACGAACACGAAATGGCAGCAGCCCTGTCCGCCGCGCTCCACCGGTTCGATATTATCGTGGATACGGTCGGCACGCTCGATCTTGCCCGCCACGCCATCATGGACGGCGTCCACGACCTTGTCGTGCTCGACCGGCAATTGCCCGATGGTGACGGCATCCAGCTTATCGAAGATTTGCGGCTCCTGCCCGTCACCCCGCCCGTCATCGTGCTCACCGCGCAGGGCGCGCTTGTGGATCGGGTGAATGGCCTGAACCTCGGTGCGGACGATTATCTGGCCAAGCCATTTGCCGTCGAGGAACTGCTTGCGCGCATCCGCGCCCTGATGCGCCGGCCGGCGGGCACCGTGACGATGACGGCAAAACTGGGCAGGCTGGAATTTTGTTTCGAAACCCGCGAAGTGCGTATCAAGGGCAAATTTCTTCCGCTGACCAGACGCGAACTGCTGATCCTCGAGGCCCTGTTGCGGCGACAGGGCAGAACGGTGCTGCGCTCATTGCTTGAGGAAGCCGTTTATAATTTCGACGATGAGATCCAGTCCAATGCACTCGATTCCCATATTTCCCGCCTGCGCCGCAAATTGGCGGCCGCTGATGCGGGCCTTGAGGTCCACGGCATTCGCGGCGTCGGTTACCTGCTGAGGGCAACCTCGTGAAGCTGGCCAGAAGAAAATCGCTCAAGCGCCGGCTCACCATTCAACTGCTGCTGTTCCAGATCGGCAGCCTGTTCTTCGTCACCGCCGCGATTGTCACCTATATGTCGAGCGGCGGCGCAGGCAGCGCGCTGCTCAGCCCGGATGCGGCCCAGATAACCGCCAACGCGATCATACGGGATGAGAACAATCGGCTGGTTCTCAAAGAAACGCCCGAATTCATCAACCTGCGCAGCAATACCTCCCATTTCTGGTTCGTCGCGGTCAGCGAAAAAGGGGAGATCGTGGAGGGCGGGCAGGTGCCCGAGGCATTCAGTAACATGGATCAGCAGCTGAGCGACATCAGGGTCTCCGACGTGCGCGACGCGGCGCTGTCCTATTCCTACCTCGCCGTGGTGCGCATCGCCGTCGTTCGCCGCGCTTCGGGGCCGGCCGGAGAATTCGTCATGATCGGCAAAGGCGGGCCGTTCAGCATGACCTTCCCCGTTTTGTTGTTCTCGAATATATTGATCATGCCTGTCCTCATTCTCATGTCCATCGTGACGGTGGTGACCATCCCCTGGATCATCCGCCGGGAATTTCGCGCCCTTTCCACCATTGCCCGCACGGCGGAAACCATCGATATCGACAGGCGCGGATACCGGTTGCCGGATGGCGATATTCCACGGGAGGTGCAGCCGCTCGTGCATGCCGTCAACGGCGCGTTGAAGCGACTGGACGATGGCTACGAACGGCACAAGCGCTTCATTCTCGATGCCGCCCATGAATTGCGAACCCCCGTCGCCATTCTCCAGACCCGCGTTGAAACGCTGCTGGACGGCCCGGCCCGCAGCAGAATATTGGCGGATGCCAGCCGCATCGCCGTGCTGGCCGAACAATTGCTCGATTTGCAGCGCCTTGGCGGGCAGAAGGCCCCTCTAGTTGTGGAACCTCAACAGGTTGTCCCGGTTGAGGCCGAGGCGACTGATTGGTGTTTTTGATTTTATCCCGCCATGAGGGCGATGCCAATT